>NZ_JAYLLN010000009.1:0-88559 GCF_037126265.1 Sphingobacterium tenebrionis | reverse complement strand
AAAAAAGCTACTAAGACAGCCCTAGGCTCTCCCTCTTTTCACTAAATACAGCAAATCTATAAAACAAAAAATGTCTCCTACATTTGCTTGACACAAACATAGGAGACAGCCTCTTTTTTGTTGATCATTAACTTAATGTAATATAAACCACGTTCTATCAATAAAAACTTCTCTATTATTTGTTGATATCTGGATTATCAATAATTTCCCGCAAAGGAATTGGAAAAATATATTCCGGATCCGTTGGTAGGATGCTTTTTGCTGCACCAACAGAAACGATAGGCATATTTCTCCGTTGTAAATCTGGGATTCGGAAACCTTCTCCTAACAACTCTATCCTTCTTTCCAATAAAATAGCTTCTACCAATTTAGCCCTACTGTCAAATGTTGGGAATACATAATTCGCATCCGAACGATGTCTAATCGCTTTTAATAAAGCTAAAGCTCGCGCCTCATCCCCTTCTTCTGCTTCAGCCTCGGCTAGATTTAACAATACTTCAGCATAACGGATGGCCGGAACCCAATCCAAGTAAGTTTCCACATCTGTAAATTTCGTTAGATATCGAAAGGTGTTGGCATACAAATCCGTCAGATCTCTTTTTCTAGCATCCGTAGCGGGCCAATTCGGATTATTATAAATACCGGTACCTGAAGTATTAATATGATATTCCAAGTTTCCGATATTATAATAATAGGATAATTGATTTTGTGTACCTGGGACGTTGGTTAATTCAAATGGGAAACTCAAAATTCGTTCGGCACTGATCCGATCTGCATAAACCGTCGCTACTCGTCCAAGCAGTTCCTGATGAGTACCAGTTTTTGTTTTAAAAGGAGCAGTAGCGGTTACTAATTTATTTCCCTCTTCAATTACCTTAGGAAAATTCTTCATCGCTAAATAGATACGTGTTTTGAAGGCGATTACCGTGTTTTTATGTGCTCTTGTCGAAGTCCTATAACCATTGGAGTGACTCATTGGGACATCAATCTCCGATTCGTTCAGATCCTTTAGGATTTGATCATAAATTGCTTTTACTGTTGAACGTTGTATCGCATTATTTTCTGTCGTTTTTTCAGGTTTCAAACGCAGAGGAATACCTTTTGATGCACCATTATCAGCAACGTATGGCTTAGCAAACAATTGCACCAATGCATAATAGGCCATTGCCCTCACAAATTTCGCTTCCGCAATATATTCCTTCTTTTTGGCGTCCGTAATAATATTAGGACCTAATTTGGCCATTTCATCTAGGAAAATATTAACCCGATTGATGGTTAGATATCCTGCTACCCAAAAACCACCTACGTAACTGTCCGCAGGATCATTAGTAAACAAATAAACCGTAAAACCGGTTACCCCATTTTGGGCTCTGTTTAAAAACTCATCGCCTCGGATGTCGTTATAAATCAGATACCGTCCTCCATATAAAGCACCACTTTTCAACGATGCATATAGACCATTTACTTGCCCTTCAATCCTGGTAGCTTCTGCACTGATTTGATCCTCCGGAATCTCCGTTTCTGAAGCTCGGTCAAGAAAATCCTTCCCACAGGAATTAACCATTAAATAAACGGCTAAAAACAGGAAGCTCGCTAATATTTTTGTTGTTGATTTCATTTTTTTCATGTCTTGATAATTTATAGCCCTAGATTAATTCCAAATGTAAAAGTCCGACCGTTCGGAATCGAGTTCCGCTCTACACCAGAACTGAGGTTACTGTTACCATTCGAGGAAATTTCTGGATCCACACCGGTATATTTTGTAAGTAAGAAGGCATTATGCACAGAAACATAAAACCGAACAGAAGAAATCTGCGCACGTTGCAAGAAATCCGATGGTACTCGATAGCCAACTGTGGCCGTCTGAAGCCTTAAAAAATCTCCTTTTTCTACATTGGCCCCAATGGCATAAGAAGATCCATTGGAAACATTATCATTGTAGATGGCCAATGGAATTTTAGCATTTTTATTTTCTGGCGTCCAAGATTCCAAAATTTCAGTGGAGTTATTCCAGATCCGTTGATCCAATAAGCCCGCTCTTGTTCCATTGTAAATATAGTTCCCGCCCGAGTAGGTGAAATTCAACTGTACATCGAAATTGCGGAATTGGAAATCATTGTTGAAACCCCCATACCATGTTGGCAAGGTATTTCCCATGGCCACAGCCTGGTCTGCAGCTGTAGGAGCTGTTCTACCGTCCAAATAGGTATATGCAGCGCCAGGTGCTGAAGGTTGAAATTGAACCTTTTCACCTTCTTTATTGATGAAGATCCTTCGTCCATTTTCCGGGTTTATCCCTGCGGTAGGAACGGCATAAATTTGCGCCGCAGACTTTCCTTCTTCCGTTATACTTGTTGTTTCCAACGTAGCCGTACTGGCAATTATCGGTCTACCATCGTAAAGTTTTGTCACCATATTTTCATTGGTTGCAAAATTCACATTTGTATTCCATTTAAAATTTTCTCTTCGTATAGCTTGAAAATTCAGAGAAAATTCCCATCCTTTATTATACATACTACCCACGTTCATCAGAATAGAACTGCCAGGGATACCTTTTGACAACGTTTGTGGAACAGCCAAAATCATATTATCGATATCCTTGTTGAACCAGTTCACTTCTGCCGTCAATCGATTATCCAACATGGTAAAATCCAATCCAATATTGG
Source organism: Sphingobacterium tenebrionis (assembly GCF_037126265.1). Taxonomy (NCBI): domain Bacteria; kingdom Pseudomonadati; phylum Bacteroidota; class Sphingobacteriia; order Sphingobacteriales; family Sphingobacteriaceae; genus Sphingobacterium; species Sphingobacterium tenebrionis. Next base: position 85,893 of record NZ_JAYLLN010000009.1, on the reverse strand, counting down.
TTTGGCTGCTTGATTCCCACTTCAGGTCCTTTAAGCCCGCTTGTGCGAAAGCCACAATACCATCTTGCCCATAAACCCCCGCTGTATATAGATTATTGGTGGCATACCAGTTTGTTAGATTTCCATTACCAACACGCCCCCAACTTCCTTTAAAACGCATGGAATTGAACAACTCACCCAATACCGAGGATTCAAAGAAATTTTCTTTTGAAATGGTCCAGCCTAAGGATGCACCTCCAAAATTACCCCAACGATTGGCCGCTGATAAAGCCGAATTACCATCTCTTCGAATATTTGCGGTGATGAAATATTTCCCAGCAAAATCATAGTTCAAAGAACTTAGGTACGACTCAAAGGCCTGTTCTCCAATCCCGTTTCCACTTGGTAGGTTATTTTTATACCCTCCTTGAAATTGGTTAAAGAATCTATCGGTGAGAGCTGTTCTTGTACCACCCCAAGTTTCCACCCGGTTCAATTGAGATTCATGACCAACCAAAAGCACGAAATTATGATCATTAATGGATTTTGAATACACCAGGTTATTCATGAAAATCCAGTTATTAGCCTTAGCCGTATTATTCGATGCAAAACCTTGGTAACTGAAGCCATCTCCATTTATAGGATTCCAAAAAGTCTGGTTTCCGGTATTCCTCAAGTCCCAAGTATAACTAGAAGAGAATTTTAACCCTTCAATTATATTGGCCTCAAAATTTGCATTGGCAAATAAACGATTGGTTTCCGATGTGTTTTTATCCAAGTCAATGATCGGCATAGGGTTTGGATAATTTGGAGCAAGGACATTCTTACCTTTTCCAATAGAATTACCGGTAACACTATAACCACCATCTGGTAAATAAGGGGAAACATTCGGTGCTTGAACCATGGCAATCCGACCAAGCCCAGAAGTATTGAATGCTGCTCCAGGAACAGATCCTGAATTGGGTGACTGGTTATGACTGTTCGTGTAACTAAAAGATCCGCCAAACTTAAATCTATCGGACAACCGATGATCTATATTCGCTCTAATTGCCTTTCTTTTAAAATTGTTCTTGACCAAGATCCCGCGTTGATCCGACATGTTGCCTGAAAAATAATAACTTGTCTTTTCGGTTCCGCCAGTAACACTTAAATTATGGTTATGGGATATTCCATTTTGATAAACTAAATCCGCCCAGTTGGTTTCCACAATACGGCCGTCTTCCAAGGTGTCTAGGAAAAAGCCTCCTGCCTGAGGAAAAGACCCCTGAGGTAATCTCGGATTCAAGGCTCTTGCATTAGCTATAGCCTTGTTTTTGTGGGTTACATATTGTTCTGCATTAAGGAGCTCAGGTAATCTGACCGCTTGGGAAGAACCCATCCAGCCATCATAGCTGAACTTGGCATCGCCTGTTTTTCCGCGTTTTGTCGTAATCACCAAAACCCCGGCTGCAGCTCTCGAACCATAAATCGCCGTAGAAGCTGCATCCTTTAAAATATTGATCGAAGCAATATCTTCAGGATTGATATCTCCTAGCGGGTTATTCACCGAAGAGTTGGAAGATACGTCTCCTGTGGAGATCGGAATTCCATCCACTACGACCAACGGAAATGAACTTAAGGAAAGGGAACTTAGACCCCGAACCCGAACTACAGGAGGGTTGTTCAGCACCCCTGAAGGTTGAATAATATTCACACCAGATGCTTGTCCTGTCAAACCTTGACTAAAACTCTGTAAAGGCCGATTAGCAACTTTATCTCCAGCAATATTTGCCGATGATCCAGTAAAACTTTGTTTTCGTTGTACCAAATATCCTGTTACAACTATCTCATCCAACACCTCCCCAACAGCAAGGAGAGAAATATTGATAACCGTTCTTGAACCAACTTGGGCAGATTGATCCTGATAGCCAACATAAGAAAATAATAATTTCGCTTGTGAATTTGGTACGGTGATGGTGAACTGTCCATCTTGATTGGTTTGGGTGCCTAAAGTTGTTCCAGATACTAAAACTGAAACACCTGCCAAAGGTTTGGAATCGCTTGCTGAAGTAACTGTTCCAGTTACTTGTCGACTTTGTGCATACGCTTGTCCCATCATCATCCAGATGAGCAAACAAAAGAGTAAAATTTTTTGTTTCATACGGTTAATTAGTTTGTTGTTTGTTAATTGGGGTTTACAGTGGCGCGTAAACTGCTAAATAACTACCATGTTATTAATCATTAATTAAATATTCAAATTTAATTTTAATTACACAAATATTTTTTGAAAAATTAATACATTTTAATTCATTAATATTTTTAATAAAGATAATAATATGGGTAGGAATTAATAAAAATTATGGTTGATTAATGTTTTGGTATAAAAAAGAAAGTAAATAAAAATAAAAAAGGAGGGCGAGTGCCCTCCTTGTCAGATTTGTTTTTGAAAAATTCTATGAAATAACCCGCTTCATAACCCTGCGTCATTGCGAGGAACGAAGCAATCTTTATCCCCACGTCATTGCGAGGAACGAAGCAATCTTCCCCCATGTCATGCTGAGCGAAGTCGAAGCATCTAAATTTGGTACCCGTACAGATCCTTCGACGCTGCTCAGGATGACACTAATCGAAAGATTGCTTCGTCGTACCTCCTCGCAATGACGAAGAGAACGCAATGACGACGAGAACGCAATAACGCAAATTTTTCTCGCAATGACGGAGGGCGTACCTAGCCAACAACACACCTATTTATCAACCACACACCTAAACCCCACATTATTAGTCGGCGAATTCACTTCCCCTTTTCCCCTACTCCCCGCCTTATACCTTTCACAATACTCATCATTACATAAAAAAGAACCACCGCGCTGCACCCTCTTCACTGCCCCTGGCTCCTGCGGATCATAAGAATCCTTAGGTCCTTTCGGATTATCCTTAGCACTCGCCCCATAATAATCCGGTCGATAGAAATCCGAACACCATTCCCATACATTCCCCTCCATATCATACAACCCATAAGCATTTGCCGGATAAGATTTTACAGGAGCTGTCGTTTCATACCCATCCTCCTTCGTATTCTTCAATGGAAACTTGCCCTGATAAATATTCGCCAACCATTTCCCATCCTCCAATTTCTCATTCCCCCAATAATAGGTTTCATTCACATGCTTACCAGCTTTCGCCGCAAACTCCCATTCCGCCTCCGTAGGCAAACGCTTGCCCGCCCATTTCGCATAGGCTTCTGCATCCTGATATGCCAACTGAGTAACCGGATGGTTTTCTTTTCCTACAATAGAACTCCCAGGACCCTCCGGTTGCCGCCAATTCGCATCAGGCACATACTTCCACCACTGCAGATGGTTCTGCAAACCTTCCACATTAGCCGGCGCAGCGAAAACAGCCGATCCAGGCACCAACATAGCCGGATCAACCCCCGGAAACTCCTTAGGATCCAATGGGCGCTCAGCTACCGTCACATAACCTGTCGCCTTTACAAAAACGGTATACTGCGCATTAGTTACTTCATGTGCATCCATATAAAATGGCGAAACCTGCACCTCATGAATAGGCTTAGCATCCTCAAAAGCCTCCGAACCCATCCGAAACAAACCTCCTGGTATATAAACCATTTCCACTTCATCCTTACCTTGAATACGCTGCAAGGAATCGCCCTGGTTCACCAAAGAAGCAAAACGAGAAGGAATACTTCCATTATGGCATACCGCCGCAGAATCTGAAGCCAATAAAGAATTGGAATCTTGTTTTTTATTCGTTGACTCACAAGCCTGTAGAGCACAAGCCAGAAGGATCAATAGGTTGATTTTCTTCATGATAGAACGATGATAACAAAAAAAAGGTTGCTATCCAAAGAAAGCAACCTCTTATAAGGGGATTATTTTAAATTATACGTATTCGTTACACGTCCAATTGAATGTTCTTTCCGTTTACTTTCGCACGGATTTTCGTGTTCCCACCACCATTCAAGGTCATGTCGTGTGGCTTGTTGGTTTTCCAGTTACCTCTTGTAAAGTCAGGAACCTCTACTGTACGACTGTTTTTAGCAACAGACTGTACGCTCAAAGGAACTACAGCACTCCAAGATGCACCATCATATACCGACTGATCCAATGGTAAACCATTACGCAAACAGTCGATCATACGCCAGTCCATCATGAAGTCCATACCACCATGACCACCAACTTGCTTCGCTTGTTCACCAATGAATTTAACCAATTCTGGTGTGTATTTGTCATATAGCCCTTTCAATTCTTCTGGTTTGATGTAGCTATGACCAAAAGCAATTCCTTCTTGCGGATACTTCTGTGCAAAACCTTTGGTACCACTCAATAAGTGAATACGGGAATAAGGTCTTGGCGAAGTTACATCATGTTGGATCATCATGGTTTTACCTTTCTCCGTCTTGATCAACGTAACGTCCATGTTTCCTCTGTATTTCTTACCCACAAATTCTTGGTAGAAAGAATCCTTAGCTGCCAATTCCCTAGCCTTATCAGCCATTTGGAAATCATTGGATTGCATAGCCACTAAATGCGTCATTCTATCACCGGTGTTGATGTTCAAACATTGTGCGATCGGACCAATACCATGTGTTGGATAAAGGTTACCATTCATTTTGATGTTTTCACGCAACCTCCACATATTGTCATACCCATTTTTGTTGAAGTTCAGATCCAATAGATCGTGGATATAAGCTCCTTCAGCATGTACCAACTCCCCGAACATACCCTGACGGGCCATGTTCAAAGTCAACATCTCGAAGAAATCATAACAACAGTTCTCCAACATCATACAGTGCTTTTTGGTCGCTTCTGATGTTTTCACCACTTCCCAGATCTCGCTAATGGTCAATCCGATCGGAACTTCAGTAGCCGCATGAGCACCTGATTTCATCGCTTCGATCGCCATTGGCGCATGGTACTCCCAAGGTGTACAGATATATACGAGGTCTAAATCTTCATTCTTTAGCATGGTTTTCCAGCCATCTTCGCCAGAATAAGCTTTAGCTTCTTTTAATCCTTTTTTGGTCAGGATGGTCTGTGCTTTCGTTACACGGTCAGCATGCTTATCGCATAAAGCAACAATCTCTGCACCTTCGATGTAAGAAATACGATCAACGGCACCTGGACCACGCATTCCTAATCCAATGATAGCAACTTTTACTTTATCAATTTTTGGAGCAGCAAATCCTGCCATGTTAAAGTTTGGAGCTGCAAAAACTTGGTTATTTAATGAAGGTAAAGCAATTGCCGCTGACGACAATAAACCTGCCTTCTTCAAAAAATCTCTACGGTTGTTATTCATAGTATATAATAATAAAGAAACTAAGTTACAAAATTATGGGGGACTAATAGCCCCCCAATAAATCACCTATTTTAAAACAAACTAAACAGTCGAATTTTGAAAACTATCAAATTATTGAATTTCATAATTTGGTTGAGGAGCTTGATAATCAAACCCCTAATACAAGTATAATACGTTTTTCAGTAATTCAAAAATGATTTGGAAATGCAAACGTTTGTTCAATTTACACAACCGATTGCTTTACTGTCATTTTCTTGAGACAATTACCTAAAGATCGATGTTCCCTATAATTTCCTTCAATTGCAACTCGGATAATTTAGCTTGTAAACGAGCGGAATTAAATCGAGATATCGCATTGATGAAGTTCTCCTGGGCATCCCTGAACTCCACTGCGCTGATTGTTCCGATCCTATATTTTTCGAGGGTGATATTCAAATTCTGACGGGCAATAGCCGCATTGTTATCTTCTAAACGTGCCAAAGACAAGTTGGTTTGGTACGTCTGAAAGGCGGTAGATATCGCTGTTCTAACCATTAGATCCTGTTGTTGGATTAATAGGTCCGCACTTTCTAATTGTATCTTGGCATTTCTTTCATTCCTCCGTTGGTTAAAGCCATCGAACAGGTTGATCGATGCCGTAACACCATAATTCAATCCACGTGAATTGGAACTGGAAACGAATCCCAAGCTGGATTCGGATTCCGAAAGGTTATACCCGGTGGTCAAACGTACTACTGGATATCGCCCTGCCCTAACCCGTTTCACTTCCAGTTCGGCCATCCGTTTGTTCACTGCTATGATCTGCAGGTCCGGGTTATGCGCCCTAGCTTTCTGCAATAAATCCTCGAAAATGAGGGTATCGTCATATTCCACATCCTTTTCCACATCAAAATCAATACTCAGCTCCCTTGCCATCAAACTGTTCAGATTGATCTTCAGATTCTTGACTACATCGGCCTGCCGCAACCGGCTAGATTCATCTTCGTTCAAATTCACCTGCACATTAAGCACTTCTAAGCGAGAGGCTTTTCCGATCGAAAACCTGTTTTCTGCTGTTTTCAACCTTTCCTTCGAGATATTGATACTGGAATCAATGGCCAACAACAAATTCTGCTGTTCCACTATGGTATAATAGGTAGAGATTACATCTGAAACCGTCGTCAATACCGTTTTTTTCAATTCAAACTCGCCTTGTTTCCGCAATTCCTTCAATTGGTCATAACGAGAGAACATGCCAAAACCATCAAAAATCGTCCATCCTACACTCACCCCGACCGACATACTGTTGTTTTTGGCATTCCTTAAAGAACGTTCATCTCCATTGGACTGCGTCTGCCTGGAGTTCTGCACACTATTGCTCTGGGAGAAATTTCCCGTCACATTTGGTAGCATACCTGCATTACCGTAGGTCACATTTTCCTCGGCAATCCTTAAATCATTATTGGAAAGCTTGATTTCATAATTATTCTCCAAGGCTATTTCCACGGCCTCTTGCACCGTTAATAGCCCCTGAGCTTGAGAACCCGAACAAGCCAACATCAATAACCATATGATCCCTAAATTCTTCATGTTATTCTTCAATTTGCTCCAATTCTGGATTCTTATGTTTCTTTCTGGACATCATTAAATAAAAGGCAGGAATGACAAATAAGGTCAATACCAAGGCAAACATGGTTCCACCTACAATCACAACCCCCATACCGATCCTACTGGTGGATGCCGCACCTAAAGACATCGCAATAGGCAATGCCCCCAAGGCAATGGCCAAGGAAGTCATTAAAATAGGTCTCAACCTGGCTTCCGAAGCGGTTACCACTGCTTCGTATTTTTCCATTCCTTCTTCCCGCAACTGATTGGCAAATTCAACGATCAGAATACCGTTCTTGGTTACCAGACCAATCAACATGATCGTACCGATCTGACTGAAGATATTCCAGGATTGGCCAAATAACCACAGCGAGAACATAGCCCCTGCAACAGCCATCGGAACCGTGATGATGATGATGATCGGGTCGATAAAACTTTCAAATTGTGCTGCCAAGATCAAGAAGATCAAAAGAACAGCTAATCCGAACGCAAACATGGTATTTGATCCACTTTCTACGAAATCTCGGGATTCACCCCCCAAGTCCGTGGTAAAGGTATCATCCAATACCTTTTCCTTAATAGCTTCCATTGCTTCAATACCGTCGCCCATACTTTTACCTGGAGCAAGTCCGGCAGAAACCGTAGCCGACATGTAACGGTTGTTATGGTACAATTGCGGCGGACTACTCCGCTCCTCAATTTCAACAATATTATCCAACTGTATCAATTCTCCTTGACCATTCTTCGCATAGATAGATGCCAGATCCATTGGTGTAGAACGATCCTTCCGATCAAATTGTCCCATCACCTGATACTGCTTTCCATTCATCATGAAATAACCAAAGCGTTGGCCCGAAAGAGACATCTGTAGGGTCTGTGCCACATCCAATACCGATACGCCCATAGATTCTGCTTTTTCCCGATCAATAGTCACATAGATCTCCGGCTTATTGAACTTCAGGTTCACATCGGTGATGGAAAATGTCTTATCGTTCGCCAATTCTTCCATAAACACAGGGATCTTTTCCTCCAATTTCTGGAAGTTAGGCGCTTGGATAATATATTGTATTGGCATCCCTCCACGGCGGTTCACCGAAATCGTTGGCTGTTGTGAAACTGCCACCCTGGCCTCGGAATATTGCCTGGTCAATTTTGAAAGATGATCGGCGATTTCAGCCTGCGATCTCTCCCGTTCATCCGGCTGAACCAATCCCAACCGCACAAAGCCACTATTGGAAGAAGCAGAACCGAATCCTGGAGAGGTGATCACTAAGCTCACTTTCTTTTCCGGCACCGAATCATTGATCAGCATCGTGAGATCCGTCATAAAACGATCCATATAATCGTAGGAAACACCTTCTGGTGCAGTTGCTCTCAAACTGATGTAACTTCGATCATCATAAGGAGCAGTCTCTTTTGGTAATAATTGATAGAAAAGATAGATCAAACCAAAACAAAGGATAATCGTCGCAAAAGCCAACCATTTATATTTCAGGAAGCTTTTTAACCCACTTGCATAATCCTTGTTCATCATCTCGAAATACTTTTCCGTTCTCATGTAGAACTTGGAATGTTTCTGCTCGCCACCTTTCATTAAATAGGCATTCAACATCGGCGTTAAGGTCAGGGAAACAAAGGCCGAGATCAGTACCGCCGCACCGATGACGACCCCAAATTCTCGGAAAAGCCTTCCCACGAACCCTTCGAGGAAGATTACCGGCAGGAAAACCGCAGCAAGGGTAACAGAAATGGAGATAACCGCAAAGAAAATCTCATTGGAACCTTTGATGGCCGCTTCAATTGGCGACATCCCCTCTTCCACCTTCTTGAAAATATTCTCCGTAACTACAATACCATCATCCACCACCAATCCCGTTGCCAGTACGATAGCCAACAAGGTCAATACATTGATGGAAAACCCGCAGAGGTACATGATAAAGAAAGTAGCGATCAAAGAAACGGGTATATCGATCAAAGGTCGGAATGCAATGGACCAGTTTCTAAAGAATAGGTAAATAATCAGTACCACCAGGACAATCGCAATCCCTAAGGTCTCCACTACCTCCAGCACCGCCTTTTTAACAAAAAGGGTATTATCGATGGCAATATTGGTTTCAAACCCCTCAGGCAGTTCATTCTCTAACTTTTCGTATTCCTTATGGAATTGATCTGCAATTTCCAAGTAATTGGTTCCTGGCTGAGGAATGATTGCTAAACTCACCATCGGGAAACCTGAATCCGACATTTTGGTTTCAAAATTCTCCGCCTCTAAAGCCGCTTTTCCCACATCCGAAAACCGGATGGTTCGGTTGTTATCAGAACGGATGATGATATTGCTGAATTCCTCTTCTGTTGCCAGATTCCCTAAGGTTTTAATGGCGAGTTCGGTATTTGCTCCGGTCAGCTTCCCTGATGGAAGCTCCACATTCTGCGTATTCAGTGCATTCCGCACATCCATTACTGTTAACCCATAGGAAGCCAGTTTTACCGGATCTATCCACAAGCGCATAGCATATTTTTTCTGCCCCCAGATTTGTACCGAACTGACACCAAGAATGGTCTGCAATCGTTGAGCAATAACATTCTCCGCATAATCCGATAGCTCCAATACGTTTTTCGTGGCACTCTGGATGGTCATGGTGATAATAGGCTCCGAATCGGCATCCGCTTTGGAAACTACTGGCGGGGCATCAATATCCTGTGGAAGACTGCGTAAAGCCTGGGAAACCTTATCCCGAACATCATTGGCCGCCTCCTCCAGGTTCTTGCCCAAATTAAATTCAATACTGATATTACTGGAACCTTGGTTACTGGAGGACGAAATATTTCGGATACCATCGATGGAGTTGATGGCCTTTTCCAGGGGTTCCGTGATCTGGGATTCGATAATATCCGCATTCGCTCCAGCATAATTGGTCCTTACGGAGATCTGCGCTGGGTCAATGGAAGGGAATTCCCGGATCCCTAAAAAGGTATAGCCAATGATCCCGAACAGGATCAAGAGCAGGTTCATCACAATCGTCAGAACCGGACGTTTTATACTTAAGGTAGATAAACTCATGTTTTCGCTTATTAACGAAGTGTGACTTTCACTGCTGCACCATCACGCAAAGACATCACCCCTGATGTCAGCACAGTATCCCCAGCTACCAATCCCGAGGTGACCAACACGTCCTCATCCGTACGTGCGCCCGTCTCCACCATCACCTCTTTTGCTTTACCGTTTCTCATCACAAAAATCTTCTTCCCATTCTGAATCGGGATTAATGCTTCTGCTGGGACCAATAGGCCATCTTCTACCGTTTCCAACGGAAAGATGATATTCGCAAAGGTACCTGGCATCAGTTTAGCATTGGGATTTGGTGTGACCGCTTTTACCAATAAGGTCCGGGTATTCAGTTCCACAGATGGTTCTGTTGCATAGATCTTGGCAGTAAACTCGCCTTCTACTCCTTGAACAGAAAACTTGATCTGATTGTTCACCCGTACTTTGTTGGCATATTTTTCCGGAATGGAAAAGGAAATCTTTACCCGATTGGTGTTCACCAACTGTGCCACATTGGTGGTCGGCGTGATATAACTTCCTTTGGAAATATTACGAAGACCGATGGTTCCCGAAAATGGCGCCTTGATAATGGTCTTGCTTAATTGTGCTCGGATTAATTGGATCTGTGACTGTGCCGTACGAAAATCTGCACTGGCAATATCATATTCTTCCTGACTTATCGCCTCTTTCTCCAACAATAATTTTGCTCGGCGTTCATTTTCACCTGCCAGGTTATTGCGGGTCTGCGCCTGCGCCAATTGGGCCTGCAATTCGGCGTCGTTGATCTTCAGCAGCGTCTGCCCCTGGCCAACCCTACCACCTTCCGAAAAATTGATGGACTCCACCAGACCAGAAATCTCCGAATGGATCTCGATCTGTTCATCGGCTTCAATAGAACCCGACAAGGAAAGGAAATCAGAAAATGGCTGACCCTGTATCACTTTTCCATAAACTTTAGAAGCCGCCCTTGGACCTCCAGGGCCACTTTGCTTTTCCTCTTTCTCCTTATTGCTTATCACACGATAAACAATTAAGCCTACAACAATTGCTATCGCAATTCCTATCAAGATAATGGATCTCTTTTTCATTCAGTACATGCACTTTAGTGCGAATAAGGGTTTATTGCTAAATAAAACGAACTGAAAATTAGCGAAAAAAGGGATACGATTCTGTAATAATATTATTATACAGTGCTAGAGGGCTGTAATGGAGTAGGTAATAAGGCCTGTATACCGCCCTTTTTCCACATGGATGAGCTGATGGGCGGCTGTAGGGCGAATGGAGTAACGGATATTGTAGGAGCCATCGATGATGCCAGTGGAAGAAAGGATCAGCGTTTGGGGATCATAGCTCAATTGTTCGATAGGCGTAATGCGCGGGTCACTCCCAACCGGCCCGATCGAAATGGTACTGGCCGGAATCCTATTTGGCCCATTGTATAACCAGGCGGAATTCGAACGAACGGTCACTTGGAAAGGCCCATTCTTACTAAGAACCAAATGTCCTGCATAATCTTTATTTACGCCCTGCAGATATGCAACAGCAGAATTTAACGCTAAATCCACCTGGTTGGAACTCACTTGAAACTCGGTCATTTCCGGAATTTCCAAATGGACATTAATGGCCTGATCTCGATTAATCCGATGGTCGTTCGCATCCATCAACCGAAGTTGGATCTGTGTGCTATAGGTCCCAGGCTGCAAAAAAGAAGATTTCAAATCTGTCGAGGTCAGTTTAAATCCATAATAAAGTTGGGTCCTGTTTCCTACGGGGATGTCTGTAATTTGCCATAAAAATTGCTGGGCATCACTTAACCTATAGAAGGCATTATTTATAAATTTTCCACCATGCATCTGGAGATTGGAAACTTCGACGTAGTTATTTTGGATGGTATTATGTGGAGAAGAGAAATTAAAATAAGGACTATGGCTATTAAATTCTGCTCGGACTGGTACGGAATGATATACGGATGAATTAAAGGGAACTTGATAGGTAAACCCATTTCGATAATACGACAATTGATTGATGTTCAATGTCACATCCCTATTGATGAAGTTAGGGGAAACAACGCGTGGTATCACCAGATCAAATCTGGTCGGATTAGGACTAACCTGCGAAAATAATGCGTTGTTTTTAGGTTCAAGTTGGATTAAATTGTGATATTCCCCAGCCTTCAAAGCATATTGTTGAAGATTTAATAGCTCATATCTAATATTAAAACTACCGGAACTCATCTGGTTTAAAATCACATCCGGCGCCATTTCTTGATCATAGGTCGTCAATTGGAAGGTCGGATAAACTCGGTCGGATTGTTCTGCACGAAGATATAATAAACCAATTGGCAAATTTGAAATCGCATATCCCTCCTGAAAATAAATATACTGAGATCTTGCAAGGATTGTATTGGTAAATGCCAATCCGCGACTATATTGGTATCCTGTACCTAACATGCTCGCATTTCCTGCCTGCATGGAAGCCATAGTCAATTCCATACGTGCCGTTTGCCCATAACCATGTGATATGAAGACAAGTAGAAATAAATATATCCTAAAAGCCCACATCTATCTTCTTTTCTGCAATATTCAATTCATAGCCCGCTCCGGCATCCAACAGCGCTACCAAATGAAACTTTCCTGCTTCCAACTCTTTTGGGATATCTATTAATTGGTATTGTTTACCCAAAGGCATGATGGCGAAGGCCAGTTCATTTAACTTATAATCCCTTCCATTTTCGGTATTGGTCATTTCGAAACGAATCTGACCCGATTTATGGAGATGACCATTGTTCTCAAAATCAACACGGATCTGGCGTTTTCCCGTTTCCTTATTTTCCAAATAGGATAGGTTCTTGAAGATGACTTCCCCTTTTTTGGCACCCACCGGATTATGAAAAATCTGCACCCCAAATTCATAATTTATTTGAATTCCTATAGAGGGATGATTGGTTTGTTGTCTTTCAGCGTTTATTTGCGTTAGGAAGAACATGGAGTTACTCGTAAAATCCCCAACATGACCAGCAGGTATTTCCATTTGGATGGTCATCTGTAGATCCTGACCAGGCAAAATCCGAACAATGGTTTCATTCACACGGATCCAATTGGCATTGGAATTTGGCATAGTTCCCTGTTCTGCATAGATCTTGGTTCCAATGGAATCCCTTGTCCAATCTTTGATGGTTACCTGGAAATCATAGACTTTTTTCCCATGATTGGTCAACTTTATGGTTTTGCTCATACTTTGACCTGGTTCCCCGTCAAAAATCAAAATAGCTGGTGAAATCGATATTTCCTGCCCCGATGTTTTGGTTATCGTAAATAATAAAACCAGGAAAAAATAAAAGGATATGGAGCGTAACATAGGTAATAAAAAAAATAGGACAGGGAAAAAGAATCCCCTGTCCATGACTGTTAATTTGCAACAACTGTATAAGTTAATACCACATTATACTGTTCCTTTGGGGCTTGAACCAACAATACGTTTGGTTCAATTTCGTATTTAAAGTCAAATCCTTGACTTAAAGTCGGTACTCCACCTGTGTAAACAACTTGATCTACGGTTGTTGGGACAACAGCGGTACTAAATGAAGTTGTTCCATTTAGGGCTGTCGATACTTTCAAAATACTAAGTGGAAGGGTGCTTGAAGAGGTAGTGGATGTGAATGTAGGCGTTTGGGCTTTTACGTTGATATTGTAATTCCTGGTAGCCAACACACGCAATTGATCTGCAACCACTTGCGTTTGGGTTTGGCGATATTTTGCCTCCGTATCAAAAAGGAAAGCAACATTATTGGAACCGGTGGCTGTACCACCATCTCCTGTACCACCCCCACTCAAAACATCTCGTAACTCCACATTGACCGTTACATCTCTACTTTGTCCATAAACAACTTGAACCATGCTAACACACAACAGTGTAGCAAACATTAAAACTGATTTTTTTAACATAATCATTAATAAATTAAACAGACTGCTAATTTAAGCATACTGTCTTATTAGTTAATTATTTTTTCTATACATAAAGATGTGTTTTTCCATATTAAAATTGTTGTATCCTAATCCGTCGTTCAGAATTGATGACCTGAAAATTCAAACTAACCTCTTTTCCTTCCTGAATACTAAAGTGCTTCCCGTTTTCCACCACTTCCATAAACCCTTGTTTAGGAATGACCTCCACCCTATAGTTTCCCTCGGGTAAAAAAACGATAAAACGGCCTTCAGCATTCGTTCGAGCTTGAAAAAAACCGCCATTTTCGCCGCGGATAAGGACCTGATAATCGGAAAAATCCGAAACCTGTTGCTGGTAGGCCTTTAATTCCTGAAAAATCGCCCCTCTGACCAGGGCCATCTTGACCAAGGGAATGTCAAAAGATTGATTCCTACTCAGGCTAAACTGCTTGATGGCATCATTCGAGAGCATCCAACCATTATGGCTTTGTAAATTATAAGAATAGGTTTCTCCCTTTAACACCTTAAACTTTACTTTTCCATTCTTATCCGTCTGCGCCATCAATCCTTTCATTCCCACGAGCACTCCCGACGCTGCGGATTCACCATCATCACGTTTGCCATTTCCATTGCTGTCATGGAAAAATTGTAACAATAGGTTGGCCTCATTTCGTTGGCTATTGAACTTAACATCCTTCCTAAGGCCTAATCGGATCTGTCGGGTAGACAACAGCGTAGGATCTCTTTTATTATATACAATCGGTTCCGGATCGATTCCCGTTTCCGGGTTATACATCATCATTCGCTGCACCTTGTTTATCCCAAAATAGAAATCTCCCCTTAACTGTAATCCAGGTTTTACCTCATATTCAAACTGTCCGTTCCAAACATAGTTGCTGTTCCGGCTATCACCATGATAATAGTACATCAAGGAACTGGAAACTTGTAAGGTATTATGCAAGAAACTTTTGGAATATTTGGGTTCTACGGTTAACACATGGTACTTCCCAAATTTCATATTGCTTAACCCATCGGACAAAAAATAGGGGTTATATTGGTAGAACATCGTCAGGCTGAAGGCTCTTAAATTGACTTGTGAATTCACCCTAATGGAATAGAACCGCTCTATTCTGGATTGACCAATGTGCTGTTCGGAAAACCCCTGATCCAAACTTATATTCATGCCTTTCCCTCTTCCGAAATAACTCCATGAATTTCGAAGCCTCCAGGATTGGGATTCATTATGTTCGATTTCCGCAGCTGCATCATACCGATCCATCTCCTGCCTCATATAATAAGGGCTAAAACCTACAGACCAATCCCTGGATAATTTTTGTTGGACACCAACGCTGGCATTCATCTGGGAGATCTGTAACAGATCTTTTAGCACAGCCGCATATTCCATCCCGTTGGATTTTATCCGGTTCCGGTTAAAGGTCCATCCCAACGTATAACTCCGGATCTTATGTGGTTTATGATCAAACAAAATCTCCGATTGTAATACCCCCCTACGGTTTCCGGTAAAATTTGGATGGGAATAATAGTGCAAACTTTGCCAGCCAAATCGTTCTCCTTGAAATCCATAGCGTATCCCACCAGCATATCCCAGTTCATAAATCTGATCCTGATCAAGCGTCAATCTATTTAAACTTACACCGCTTTCCAATTGCATTTTATGAAACCCCGACTGAAAAACCTGTTGTTCTACATTCATCATGGCACCTTTGGAGTAAAGGTCGGGTCTGCTATTGAATACCGCTAAAAATCGGCTGGTTTCCTTCGAAAGTGGACCTTTCAGGTATTCCAAGGCTATATTATAACCCACAGGCCTACGCCCCATTTCATTTCCAAGGATAACCAGGTCATTATCCATGAAAATGCCGTGTATCCGTTGATCCTTCCAGCGATAGGTTCCTTTAATTCCCTTTCCGTTCAGATTATAATTCAAATTTTCATTCAACGAACCCGCATAAATTCCCCAGCTCTTGTTGGTGAATTGCAAATAACTGTTGAACAATTGGTAAGTGGATTGATTGAGGTAATAATTGTATTGCAGCGAATAATCCAATTTCTTGTGGCCTGGAAAATAAAGTTCTGATCTGGAATTCAGTTGTAGACTATTGATGAAATTACTGCCCAAATAATTTATTTCATTGTTACTTACGCTGAAATTTCCAGCACTTGCATATTGATCAATTAAATTTACCTTACTGCCTAAACTTAAAAACCGCAGGGTATAGCGCAAAGGTCTTTCCCTAGGGTCCAACTCCAATTCCAAAGAGCTGTAAAAATCGATTGATTTCCCCTCAAAACTGGGATGCTTAAGAGGAATTACAATTTCTTTCTTCTCATTACCTCCCAAGTGATGAGCTTCTGCATGCGCTAAAAGCTCAAAGCCTTTAGGCAGGTTCTTGACCTTCACTTTAAAATCAACGGGCAACAAACCTGGGTTGGAAACCAAAATGCTTAAGTAGGTCTTTTCCATTCCGGGAAGCAGATAGAATTCGGATTTTTCTAATTGCACAGACAGCCCTTTTTTATGGGTTATATGGGCCTTGAAACCGATAACTATCTTTTTTGGAGAGGCGCTTTTTTTCCTAACAACAACATCAAAATAGAAATGTTGATCTTGCTGATGGATCAGGGACTTGGATGCTAAAAATTTTATGGGGAGATGTAAGGTTCCATGGGGCGCAATCTGGAGCTCATCAGGAATTTTCAATAGAGCCATCGGCAAAAATTCTCCAGCTATTTCTAAATAAAGGGTATCCGATCTCAGATTCTCAATGATCAATGAATTCAAAAAGGTCATCCCATCTTGAATTTCCAAACTATCTTTTTCAAAATGAATATTCAAATCCTTATCCTGACCAAAACATAGGTATGGAAATAAATAGAGAAAAATAAGGAATAGTATCCCTACGGTAGAAGAATCTCGCATGTCGAATTTAATTAAATCCTATTTGCTAGAGAATATGTACTTTATAGAGCAATTCGCCCCGGCTTTGAATATGGAGTTTTCGATAGATCTTCTTCACATAATCCCTAACAGTATTGATGGACATGTGGTTCTGTTGTGCAATTTGTTTGTAGCTTGATCCTTCAACCAAACCATTTACTACAAGGATTTCTCTCTCGGTCAGTTCATTTAATAGTTTCCATTTACGTTGGTAGGTTTTAAATAAATGGGTAGCCAGGACCGGACTGATAAATGACTCACCTTCTAAAAGAGAGGCCATGGCAAATAATAATTCGGCCTCCTGTACTCCCTTTTTTAAAAAACCCTTAGCTCCATATTCCATACATTTACGCATGGAATCCATCTGATGTTCATCGGTATAGATCAAAATATGACAGGAGTTTTCCAAAGCAGCCATGGCAAATAACCTCTCGATTTGTTCCAATCCCAAATCGATGTCAAGGATGCAAATATCCATAGCATTTAAGGAAAGGGACGGTAATAGCCTATCTACGGTTGTCTCTCTTAAATTGTAAACCAGAAAATTGGTCAACTCATATCCCAACATAATGTCTTCCAAGCGTTGCCCATCTGTTTCCTCGAATACGAACAAACCGATTTTAATACTTCTCTGCTCCAAGATCATAACAGCAATAATTCGCTTTTCCGGTTAATTTTGAATAACTAAATAGAAAGGAATTGTCAATAATGGTACAATATTCAAAAATAGTAAAAGCAAAGGTAATTATATTTTCTTAATATTATATATTTTATTTTAAATATAATTAATTGGAGACTCTATAAACCAGTTCGTTAAACAACTATTTCATTAGTAAAAAATGAGTTCAAATCATAAAACAGTAAAGTTGAATCCGTAGTGAAACTATAATGAAAGCATACTGAAAGTATATAAAATGTATGTTGGGCATACTTTTTACATACTATAACCTTGCTTCAAGCATACTTAGGCACTGTTTTAATCCTAAATCAAACATATTTTGAATAGCAAACATAGAAACCATGGCAAGAAAAAGAATAATAAATGTAAAGAAAATTAATTAAGGATGTACAATATACGACTAATGTGATTGGAGTATAATATATAATTTTATGCTACATACAACTCATTATGCATCAACAGTTTACAGAAATCATTTCTTTAATACAACAGTCTCGAAACAAAGCGATTAAAGCGGTAAATGTCGAATTGATCAATTTGTATTGGAACATTGGAGCTTACATAAAACAAAAACTTTCTGTTGCGGAATGGGGAGATAAAACGGTTGATGAATTAGCCCAATTCATTCAAAAGAACAATCCTGAGCTAAAGGGGTTCAATCGCAGAGGGCTATATAGAATGATTCAGTTTTATGAAACTTATCAGCATGTTGAATTTGTCGCCTCAGTGAAGCGACAATTTCAACATGCTGATAATCAATACGATAAATTTGTGCCCCCACTGGGGACACAAATTACTTTCGAATTTCAGGACATTAGAAAAACCATTTTGACTCAACTAAGTTGGACACATCATCGAACAATTTTTTCTCGTTGTAAATCCGAAGAAGAAAGAGAGTTTTATCTCCGGTTAACCATCCAGGAAAAATATAGCATACGAGAATTGGAACGTCAAATTAATAGCGCTGTTTTTGAGCGAACAATAATTAGCACGGCTAAACTGCCCGAAACTTTTAAAGAAATAAATGCAGGTATTACTAATGCATTCAAAGACAGTTATATTTTTGATTTCTTAAACCTTCCTGAACCATTTAACGAGAGCGATTTAAAAAAAGGCTTAATACATCAAATGAAAAACTTTATTCTAGAATTAGGTAAAGATTTTTTATTTATTGCTGAAGAGCATACGCTTCAAGTTGGGAATAGTGATTTCTATGTCGATTTATTGTTTTATCACCGAGGTTTGCAGTGTTTAATAGCTTTTGAACTTAAAGCCCATAAATTCAAGCCAGAGCATTTAGGAAAGCTCAATTTCTATCTCGAAGCTTTGGATCGGGACATGAAAAAACCCAACGAAAACCCAAGTATTGGTATATTGCTTTGTAAAGACAAAGATAGTGAAGTAGTAAAATATGCTTTGAACCGCAGCCTTTCACCAACAATGGTCGCTGAATATCAAATGCAACTACCTGATAAAAGGTTGCTCCAACAAAAACTACACGATTTGTTTGAAAATGAAAATTCTCCGATTTAAACCAAAAAAAAAGGTTCCCATGTTACCATAGAAACCTTAGTAGTAGCGGGGACCAGACTCGAACTGATGACCTTCGGGTTATGAGCCCGACGAGCTACCAACTGCTCCACCCCGCAATGTATTTTAAATGTCTTTGGGTTAAACCTCGCGTTTAACCCTTTTAGTAGCGGGAACCAGACTCGAACTGATGACCTTCGGGTTATGAGCCCGACGAGCTACCAACTGCTCCATCCCGCATTATATTTTTAAAATCTTGCTCCCTATATCTATAAAAGCAGATTATATTACTTCCGAATTGGAGCACAAAGATATTATTTGTTTCTTTGTATTCCAAATAAATAATTAAAAATAATGTCACATAAAGCAGGGTTCGTAAGTATCATTGGTAAGCCAAACGCAGGTAAGTCTACGCTAATGAACGCTTTAGTAGGTGAAAAGATGTCAATCATCACTCCTAAAGTACAAACAACAAGACACCGAATTATCGGAATTGTCAATGATGAAGACCACCAAATCGTGTTTTCCGACACACCTGGGGTCATCAAACCCAACTATTCCCTGCAGGAATCCATGATGAATTTCGTGATGGGATCCATAATTGATGCGGATATTCTTCTTTTTGTTACAGACATCAACGAAAAATACGACGAAAACGATGTTCTTGAAAAACTGAGAACCACCAAATCACCGGTTGCCGTCATCATCAACAAGATTGATAAATCCTCCGAGGAAGAAGTGAAAGCTAAAATTGAGTTCTGGAAAAACAAGATCAATCCAGACGCCATCTTCCCAATTTCCGCCCTACTGGGTTACAATGTGGAATCGGTGATGCAATATATCAAAGATAAATTGCCTGAACATCCTGCTTATTATGCAAAGGACGAGTTAACGGACAAGAACATGCGTTTCTTTGTGTCTGAGATCATCCGCGAAAAAGTATTCAAACTGTACGAAAAAGAAATCCCATACAGTACGGAAATCATTATAACGGCCTTTAAAGAAGAAGGCAACCTGACTAGGATTGCTGCCGAAATCATTGTGGAAAGAGATTCCCAAAAGAACATCATTATTGGAAAAGCAGGCGCCATGATCAAAAAAGTGGGCACCTATGCCAGACAGGATATCGAAGAATTTATTGGCGGAAAAGTCTTCTTGGAACTGTTCGTAAAGGTTATCCCCGATTGGAGAAGTAAAAAGAATTACCTGAAAAGATTCGGATACGACGATTAAGAGTCGGTCAAGGGAGCTTCTAAATCACTAAGTTTCTTTCTTGGTTTTTTAGGGGCTGCCTCATGCCCTGCCAACTTATTCCAGATATTTCTGGACTCCTTGGTCAACAAAGGAGAGATAATGGACAGGATCAATACATACACCACTACAAAAGATTGGATTACCGGCAGCAACTTACCAGCCTTACCGATGTTCGCCATAATAATGGAGAACTCTCCCCTGGCCGATAAGGTAAAACCGATATCGACAGAATTTTTCGCTTTCAGGTTGGAGAACCTACTAGCGAAATAACCAGACGCCACATTACAAACAACAGTAATACCTGCGGCGAAACATGCCCATCCTACTGCTCCTCCAAGGGAGTACATATCAATGGATAATCCGAAACTAAAGAAGAACATCGCACCAAAGAAATCTTTGAACGGTAGCACCATGTTCTCAATCTTCTTTAGGTATTTGGAATCCGCGAATACCAAGCCTGCCATTAAGGCTCCAATAGCCTCTGCCACATGGATGGTTTCGGAAAAACCTGCGATACAGAACAACAAACTGAAGATGACCAAAATGAATAATTCGGATGATTTATCCTGCAATAACCGATCGATGAAGGGAACTAATTTCCTTCCTAAAATAAGGAAAGAGAGGATAAATCCCAATGCTAACAAAGAGGTTCCTGCAACCGTCCAGAAGGAACCACTCCCGGTAAGGATCAATCCGGAGAGGAAAGAGATATGCATGGCAATGAACAGGTCATCAAACATGATCATACCCATGATCACCTCTGTTTCCGGGTTGGCGGTTCGTTTCAGATCGGTCAAGACCTTGGCTACGATCGCCGTGGATGAACTTGTCATGATCCCACAAAGCACCATCATCTCTTTAAAAGGCAGATGCATCATCCATCCCACCAATAGGCCGGAGAAAAAGTTCAACAATACATAGATCGTTCCTCCTGCTACGATGGATTTACCGGACTTGATGAGCCTTCCAACGGAAAATTCCAGCCCTAGATAGAACAGCAGGAATAACACTCCCAAGCGCCCCATGAAATCAATGAAAGGTTTACTCTCGGTAAAGGTCAAAAACTTCCAAGTGGATTGCACCGCATGGGTAAAACCCTCATGGTTGACCTTTGCCAATAAATCACCTACAAAATCAGGGTAATTTTCATTTCCCAGCACCATGCCGATCACAATAAAAAAAGGAATTACTGAAAACCGAAGTCTATTGGCCAAAAGACCTACTAACGCAACTAATAAAACAGCGATTCCTATTTCTATAATAATGGTATTGTGCATAGAATTAAATTACAGTAAGATTTCTTTTAATAATTTGATGTTTTTTTGCTTTCCAGCAATAACCAGTGTGGTACCTGGAGTGATTACATAATCTGGTCCTGGATTAATAATGGTTTCTTCTTCCCGGATGGCCGCGATGATAGAAGCCCCCGTACGCTGGCGAACCTCCAATTGTCCGATGCTTTTGTTCACACCATCGTTGCTTGGTTCTACCTTATACCATTCGATCCTTAAATCATCTAAGGCTACTTCTATCGTTTCTAATGCTTTTGGTTTATAGGATAAACCGCCAAGAATGCCGGCAACTTGTCTAGACTCCTCGTCAGAAAGGGTCATGACACAATGGGTTTCGTTATCTTCATCTTCGTGCCGGTATAATTCCCGACGACCATCATCATGGATAACGACAACCATGTTGTCTCCAGCCTCCGTCTCAATCTGGTATTTTTTGCCAATACCAATTAGGTCACTTTCTCTAACTATCGACATGATTAAACGTTATATTTTAAATAAAAATTAAATAATTTAAACAAACCTTGTTTATAAATATAATAATTTTTCGTGATTATTCGGCTGTAACAATCTTATAGGTCCCATCCGGTTTCTGCTCAGGCTTCCCTACGCTGATGTTCTTAGAATGATAGAACAGGTAAATCCAACCTGCTGGTGCACCTTCTGCCCAATATTGTGCGCGAAGATCCCTCGCCCTGCGACCATCATAATCGTATTTGGCAATGAAGCTGCGGAAGATCTCTTCCGGTTCCGGCAAC
The DNA here is from genome assembly GCF_037126265.1 of Sphingobacterium tenebrionis. NCBI lineage: Bacteria > Pseudomonadati > Bacteroidota > Sphingobacteriia > Sphingobacteriales > Sphingobacteriaceae > Sphingobacterium > Sphingobacterium tenebrionis. The sequence continues at coordinate 63,567 of NZ_JAYLLN010000009.1, read as the reverse complement.
TCATCACCACCGAAAAAGTAATTCTTACCATCCGCCAACACATGGAATACCTGATGGTATTTGCTATGCCCACTGGAAAGTTCATAGCTGATCTCTGGTGTCAATTGCCCATCGCCATTCACAAAAAGAATGTTTCCACTGCGTTGTAAGACATCGAAGACCTCCGTCTTGTAGGATGAGGACTCGGTACTGTAAGCATATTCCCACTCTTGCTCCTGGATCACATACTCCGCATTGGGAAATGCAAGGCGTTTTACGCCATCTTTAATATCCACCATGCCACCAGCATGATCCTTATGCAGATGCGACATCAATACATACCGCACATCGTTTGGCGAGAAGCCTAATTTTTTAATATTTTCATGGATGATCAATTCATCCTTTTCGTTTCTCAATCCTAAACCCGTATCCAATACGATCAGACCATCGGAAGTTTCGATAAGAAAAGGATGTACATGTACGAACAATGAACCCGGCCTGTCTTTCGGATCATCTTTTTTGGGATCAAATGGAATAAATTTTTTACTGGAATCGACAGAATAAGAACCCTCAAATAATGAATATGCTTTCGCCATTTATATATGTTTGTAGGTAAGTAGCGCTAGAAAATGTATATTTACACGTTATTTAGAGGCAAAGATATGCAAAAAAGGTGGGTCCTGAAACCAAAAAAGAATACAGATAAAACCGATAAGCTCCAACAGGAGCTTGGCATAAACCCCATCATAGCAGAACTCTTAATCAACAGAAACGTAGAGACTTTCGATCAGGCCAAAGAATTCTTCCGCCCTTCCCTTTCGCTCCTTCTTGACCCCTTCCTGATGAAGGATATGGACAAGGCTATAGAACGCATTGAAAGAGCTATCGGGAATAAGGAAAAGATATTGATCTATGGCGATTATGACGTGGATGGAACCACGGCCGTTTCGGTGGTGTACAGTTTCTTCCGGAATTTTAACTCTGGTATGGAATATTATATACCAGACCGTTATAGTGAAGGCTACGGTATTTCTACCCAAGGGATCGATTATGCCGAAGCCAATGGTTTCAGCTTGATCATCGCCCTGGACTGTGGTATCAAGGCAAACGACAAGATTGATTATGCCAATAGTAAGGGCATTGATTTTATCATCGGGGACCACCATTTACCAGGTGATCAACTGCCGAATGCATTTGCCGTATTAGATCCTAAGCGGTCGGATTGCCCCTATCCCTATAAGGAATTATCCGGTTGTGGGATTGGTTTTAAGATCGTACAGGCGTTTATCCTCCAGAATAATATGGATATGGAACTTGCCTACCAATACCTGGATCTCGTAGCGGTAAGTATTGCTTCAGATATCGTTCCGATCACAGGCGAAAACCGTCTCTTAACCCATTTTGGACTTAAAAAACTAAACAGCAACCCCTCTTTTGGGTTAAAAGCCTTAATTGATCTCTCCAGCAACAAAACCGGAACCTTCTCGGTGAACGATATTGTTTTCCAGATCGGACCTCGGATCAATGCTGCAGGACGGATCGACCACGCGAAGGATGCCGTTCAATTATTGATCTCCAAATCCTTGAAAGAAGCGAAGGAATTTTCACTCAATATTGATGATCAGAACAATGCCCGTAAGGAGTTTGATTTAAATATAACTGAGGAAGCATTACGACTATTGAACGACAATACCGTCCTTCAACAGCGCAAGACCACCGTGCTGTATAAAGAAGATTGGCATAAGGGCGTGATTGGTATAGTAGCATCCAGATTAACGGAGAAATATTACCGACCGACCATTATCCTAACCCGAACAAATGGACATATCGCGGGATCCGCACGTTCCGTAGTTGGATTCGACCTTTATGAAGCCTTGAGCGAGTGTGCTGATCTATTGGATCAATTTGGAGGACATAAATATGCCGCTGGATTGACCATGCCGACTGAAAATGTTACCCTGTTTCAGGAACGCTTCGAACAGGTGGTTTCCAGAACCATTAAACCAGAAATGCTACAACAAGAAGTTTTAATTGAAAAAGAAATCAATTTTAACGATATTGATACGAAGTTTTTTAGATTGCTGCGCCAGTTTGAGCCTTATGGCCCACAGAATGAAGCACCAATCTTTTTGACGAAGCAGGTTACTTTTGCCTATCCCGCCTACATTGTAGGGGGGATACATTTGAAATTTTCTGTCAAACAATCCGATTCCGTCACATACGATTGTATCGGTTTTGGCCTTGGCGAATTTGTGGATCAGATCAATTCCGGACAGCCATTCGACATCTGTTACTCGATCGAAGAAAATAATTGGCGCGGGAAGAAGAATTTGCAATTAAATGTAAAGGCAATAAAATTTTAAAAATATCTTTGCAGATAAAGGAATAACACATGATTCTTAGAGCAGAACATCTCATCAAAAAATACAAACAACGTACTGTTGTTAATGATGTTTCCTTCCACGTAGAACAAGGGGAGATTGTCGGTTTATTAGGCCCCAATGGAGCCGGTAAAACCACTTCTTTCTATATGATCGTGGGATTGATCAAGCCCAATGATGGGCATGTGTACTTAGATGATCTTGAAATCACACAAGATGCGATGTACAAACGTGCGCAACGCGGTATTGGTTATTTGGCTCAAGAAGCTTCCGTTTTCCGTAAGTTATCTGTGGAGAACAACATTATGGCGGTACTGGAGATCCATTACCCCAACAAAGCTGAACGCAAGGAAAAACTGGAAGAATTACTTACCGAATTCAGTTTGCACCGGGTTCGTAAGAACCGGGGCGATCTACTATCGGGTGGTGAAAGACGCCGGACGGAAATTGCTCGCGCTTTGGCCGCCAATCCGAGCTTTATTCTATTGGATGAGCCTTTTGCAGGGGTCGACCCGATCGCTGTGGAAGAGATCCAAACCATCGTTGCAAAATTAAAGACCAGAAACATCGGTATCCTTATTACTGACCATAACGTACAGGAAACCCTTTCCATTACGGACAGGGCATATCTCCTTACCGAAGGAAAGATCATGTTAACTGGAACACCCGAAGAAATCGCGAACAATGAACTTGCACGTAAATTTTACTTGGGTAGACATTTTGAATTGAGAAGAAAAAAATTCTAAATTTAGCTTTCGGCAATACACTATGGCTTTACTGAACTCACTTTTTACCTGGATCATGAAAAAACGCATTCATCAGATTGAGTTATTCATGAAATATCCACATGATGTACAGGATGAGTGGTTCCAAAGTTTGATATCTGCCGCAGAAGCTACAGAATGGGGTAAAAAATACGGCTATAATAGCATTTTTACGCCAGATGAATACAAAAGAAGGGTACCGATCCAGGATTATGATGACATAAAAGGTTATGTAGACCGGATGATCAAAGGCGAACAGAACATCCTTTGGCCATCAGATATCAAATGGTTCGCAAAAAGCTCTGGCACTACTTCTGACCGCAGTAAATTTATTCCTGTAAGTATTGAGGCATTAGAAGAATGCCATTACCAAGGCGGAAAGGACATGCTTTCCATTTACTGCCATAATAAGCCAGAGAATAAAGTCTTCACTGGAAAATCCGTCGTCATTGGTGGATCCTCCCAAATCAACAATTTCAGCCCTGATTCCTATTATGGGGACTTATCCTCAATATTGATTCGAAATCTTCCCTTTTGGGCAGAGTTCAAAAGGACACCAACGCTTGAGGTGACCCTAAATCCGAACTTTGAGGAAAAGATTGCTCAGATTGCGGAGATCACCATCAAGGAAAATGTTACTTCATTAGCGGGTGTTCCGACCTGGAACATTGTCATGGCGAACCGCATCCTAGAACTTACCGGGAAAGACAACCTCTTGGAGGTATGGCCAAACCTGGAATTCTATGGACATGGAGGCGTCAGTTTCAAGCCTTATAAGGAACAGTTCAAACGATTGATCCCTTCGGATAGCATGTATTACCTGGAGAACTACAATGCTTCGGAAGGATATTTTGGAATCCAAGACCAGTCGGACTCCGACGACCTCTTATTGATGTTGGATTATGGAATCTATTATGAATTCCTTCCCATGGAGAATATCCACGAAGAGAATCCTAAAACTCTGGGTTTACACGAAGTAGAAATCGGGAAGAATTATGCCCTCATTATTTCTACCAATGCTGGTCTTTGGAGATATAAGATTGGTGATACAATTAAATTCACTTCGACCACACCTTATCGATTTCAGATTTCAGGAAGAACCAAACAGTACATCAATACTTTTGGAGAAGAAGTGATCGTGGATAATGCGGAACATGCCTTAGCAGCCGCTTGTTTGGCCACCGATGCGAACATCAAAGATTATACAGCAGGGCCAGTTTATTTTAGGCAAGGGGAAGCTGGAGCACATGAGTGGGTCATCGAATTTGAAAAAGACCCAATAGACTTCGAAAGATTCTGTGATATTTTGGATAATACCCTTCGCGAGATAAATTCCGACTATGACGCTAAACGTCACAAGAATATGGCCTTGAATAAGCCGATCATACATCATGCTCCTCAAGAAACCTTCTACAAATGGATGAAAAGTAGGGGTAAATTAGGTGGACAAAATAAAGTCCCAAGATTAGCGAATAGTAGAGAATATCTTGATCCCCTGCTCGAATTAATGAAAAATAGTTAGTGAATGGTGGGTCGCTTGACCACCAATGATAGCCTATTATTAAGGACGAATCGCTGTTTTATATAGAAACACAAAAAAACCCAAGATGAATTTCCAACCACCTACTTCTTTTGTTTCGTAATTATTAAAATTTGTCAATTTCCTTTCCATAACCTGTTGTTTGTTAACAAAATATTGTTAGTTGCCGGTCGATAATCCAAATATTATACCGAACTGAATTTTCTCGGATTTTTCGGGTATTAATACTTAACAGTATAGCAAAGAGTATACAGTGCTGAATAGGAAAACATACAATGTATGGATTTTAATAATTTTGCCTAACTTGCAGAACGAAAACAATCAATTAAGATATGAGCGCGACAGAACAAATTTCATTTCGCGTAGAGCCAGTAACACAATCAAGACTCTCGCAGGTAGACTTTAACAATTTAAAATTCGGACAGATCATGTCTGATCACATGCTCGTAGCTAGCTACGACAATGGCAAATGGGAAGATGTAAGCATTGTGCCTTATGGAGACCTTTCTGTAAGCCCTTCCATGTCTGCACTGCACTATGGTCAAGCTATTTTTGAAGGTATCAAAGGATATAAGTTTGAAGATGGTACGGTTAGTATTTTCCGTCCGGATAAAAACTGGGAAAGATTCAATAAATCTGCTGCACGTTTGCAGATGCCAGAGGTGCCGGAAGAGATCTTCATGGATGGGTTAAAAAAATTATTGGATGTAGATAGAGATTGGGTTCCAGCAGTAGGTGGAACTTCCCTTTATATTCGACCTTTTATGTTTGCGACTGAAGCTGCATTGGGCGTACATCCATCAAAATCATACAAATTCATTATTATCACTTGTCCGGTAGGGGCTTATTACAGCAAACCGATCAGTTTAAAAGTGGAAACGCATTATACACGTGCTGCTGAAGGTGGTGTTGGTTTCTCTAAAAATGCTGGGAATTATGCGTTATCGTTATATCCTACGCAATTAGCGAACGATGAAGGCTATGACCAGATCATGTGGACGGATGCGCTTGAGCATAAGTACATTGAAGAAGCTGGTACAGCGAATTTAATTTTCCGGATTGGAGATACGATTATTACGCCTCATGGGGATACGATTCTTCATGGTGTGACGCGTAGGACGATTATGGAATTGGCTGAAAAATGGGGTTATAAGGCAGAGCAACGTAAGGTTTCTGTTCAGGAGCTGATCGATGGGATAAAAGAGGGTAAAGTTACGGAAGCTTTTGCGGCAGGTACTGCTGCGACTATTACGCATATTGATCGTATTGGATATGAAGGTGAGGATTATAGTCTTCCTCCGGTTGAAGGAAGAGAATTTTCAAATAAGGTATTGAATTATTTGAATGATTTAAGATATGGGAGGATCGAAGATCCATTTGGCTGGAATTTTATAGTGAAGTAGGGATAATGGTGGATTAAGATAAATTCACGTCATTGCGAGGAACTTTATCGTCATTGCGAGGAACGAAGCAATCTTTACACTTTGTCATCCTGAGCATCGTCGAAGGATCTGTACGGTTACTAACGAACAGATGCTTCGACTACGCTCAGCATGACATAAGGTAAGATTGCTTCGTCGTACCTCCTCGCAATGACGTTTGAGTGAAAACATCCAACCTATTCCAAGGCACAACGTATTCCAACCCCTAATCTATTCCAAAGTCCAAATCATTTCATCGGTCAACACATTAGCAGCAGTAGCTTTACTACCAGCCACTTTACCACCAACAGCTTTACCACCTGCATTATTTTCCCCCTTCGCTACAATCCTATTTTCTCCTTTTTGAAGCTGAACCTGCTCTACCACCCAATGCTTATCGTTCTCCCCTTTCACTGCCTTATAATCTTTCCCATTAACCGAAACAACCACATTATTTAAATTCGAAAACACCTGAATCTTCGTACTTGCATTTGTTCTTTTATTATCTCTCCTATTCGCCAAATAAATCATCGGCTCTGGATTCCAATTTGCCTTATACCAATAGAAAGAATCTTTTTTACGCTTGCGATCAAATGTAATCAGCCCTTTTAAGTTTCTTGCATTCACACCACCCCTATTCCAGGCAGGAACCGCAAATTCGAACATGTTCCAAACATAGGAAGCCAAAATAATTGGATTCTGTTCTATCGCAGCCCATTGCTTAATATGGGTCTCCGTTTGATAATTCTCTGGAAAAGACTTCCCCGAAACCACATCCTTAGGTTGTTCCAACAACTCTTGGCCAATATCTATATTTCCATCTGCCCCATATTCCGATAAAATAACCTTATAATCCGGGAAATTCTGCTGAACCTTTTCTGCCCATGGTTTCAGATCTTCAATCTTACCACCATACCATCCGAAATAATGATTTATCCCCTGAACATCTGTACTCAGATTTTCCTGACGATCAACTACATTATAACCCGTAACTGCTACAGTATAACGATCTGGATCCAATGTCTTTGCGATATCATTCAATTCCCTTGACAACACCGGAACTTGTTCATCCGCAGTTTTAGAATATACTTCATTATGTACTCCCCAGATATAAATGGAAGGATGGTTGAAATTCTGTTTCACCAATTCATGCATCTGCTGCTTTGCATTATCATTCTCATAATACGACACCCTGTTCACAAAAGGAATCTCTGCCCAAGTAAGAAAACCTACAGTATCAGCCAAAGCATATACCTCCGGAGATTGCTGATAATGTGCCAAACGGAGCGTAGTAACCCCCATTTCCTTCATAAATTCGAAATCCTCCTTATGCTGTTCAAAACTTAATGCACTTCCAAATCCTTCCCGGTCCTGATGTCTACATACACCAAACATTGGATATTGCTTGCCATTTAAGAACACACCTTTACCCGCGATCAATTCTACCTTACGAACCCCCAACGGTTGTTTTACCGCATCCATCTCTTTCCCTTTCACCATTAATTTCGCGGTCAAGGAATAGAGGTATGGATCCCTAACGCCGTCCCACAATCTTGGCGATTTCATCTTGATATCCTGGGTTACATAGGTTACACCTTGTGGACTTATCTTAACCGCCTGTTTTTCCGTTTGCACCACCTTGCCTTCAAAATCCCGGATTTCAACAAGCAATTCTCCCGATTGGGTATGCTTTTCTTTGGTTTCCAATTTTACCTCCACCGAAACATCAGCACTCTTGGAAGATACATTTTTCTGACGGATATAAATACCGGCAGAAGCTTGGTCCGTAACTACAAATCCTGTTTTATTCGTTTGGATCAAATGCACCGGCCTGTAAATACCGCCATATACCGGAAATAAAAATTGGTTGATCGGAATAATATCACGTCTCGATTTATTGTCCGTAACAACAACCACAGTATTCTCCTTTTCATAATCCACCGAATTGGTGATCTCAAAAACGAACATTCCATATCCGCCCTTATGTTCTCCAATATAATTTCCATTGATGAATAGTTGAGCGACTGCCCCTACTCCTTCAAATTTCAGAAAGCTCCTTTTTTCCTTATCCGCAGCTGTCATCTGGAATTTCTTTTGATAAACAGCTTTGCCTTCAAAGAAATTCCGATCTTTTTGCATATCTTCCCTATTATAGGTATGAGGCAACTGAATATCCTCCCAAACTTCTAATTTGGTCCATTGACTTTGGCTTTCAAAATACTTAGTGCCATTATCAAAATCCGTAAAAAATGTGCTGTTGTTCGCTTTATAGAATTGCCAATTATCATTAAATGGTTTATCAACTCTTGATTGCGCATGAACGGACGAAAGGCCTAAAACCATCGAAAGCGTCAAATAAGGTAGTTTCTTGAAAATCATGATATGGGGTATTATAATTTGAGCGACAATATAAGAATTCTCTTCTTCTGAAATTGCTGTCAATCGATTGCGCAAATTGTAAACTTTGCCAACTCCCGTAAAATGAAATGAAATTTACCTGAAATCCGGTATTTTTTAAGGTTTTTCTTCTTCATACCTTTGAAACAGAAGTTCTATTCAATTGAAACTTACTATTAATAAAACGAATCTTATGAAAAAACGATCCATCTTGACAAGCCTTGTCCTTTTATGCAGCATCTGCTTCTTCCAAATTTCCTGTTCTAAAGACAGTAATGATGATACCTCCTATAATCAAGAATTAAAAGATTACACTCCTGGAGAGATCCCTGGCCTTGGGCAAAAAGAGGGAGAATTGACCGGGATAAAATACACCCTACCTGAAGGTATTAGCCAAGAAGGTGAGATCACAGGCTTTTCAGGGTACTATGGTAACTTCTCCAAGGTAAATACCGAAACACAGCAAGGGTTCAAAGCGTCTATTTCCAAAAAAAGAGCTGCGCTAAAAGCTGATTTAGCTAATAATACCGCTGATTTTACAAGAGGAAGTGGGGAATACGTGAGGTTAGCCCTTAATTTGAAGAATAGCACTTCTTCTGAAAAAAGATTTGAAATACCGGCAGGATTGATCATTAAATCCAGGTCAGGACATTATCAGAATGGTGTTCTGTTGAAGAAAGTGACGATTACCATCCCAGCTAACAGCACGAAACTATTGGATCTACATATGTACTGTGGAAATGCATCAAAATCAAGTTCATCAAGTTCTGAACAATATGACTTTGCGGTGGTTACCAATTCGAGAATCATTCATGACCTGATCAACAAGTTAAAGAATAAAAAAATTAACATTGAACAATACAACGTACAGGAAGATTACAGCAGCGATTATTGGGATATTGTTGATGAATTGCAGGATATTCTATGGAAGCTAACCGATTCTTCTCAAGGTTTATCAGAGAGTGAATTGAAATACCTGGAAGAGCTGCCAAACGATTAAATCACATCTATTACATACACAAATGAATGCCCCTTGAAAGAGGGGCTATTTTTTTGGCAATTTTTCTGATAGAAATTCCAGGACGGCCTGCGGATCGTTGGGCTCGAACCAATGGGTTTGGCCATATTTCTTGAACCAGGTTATCTGTCGTTTTGCGTAACGCCTAGAGTTCTGTTTGATTCGGTCTATTGCTTCTTCCAAAGAGATTAGACCATCCAGGTAATCGAATAGTTCTGCATAACCAACCGTCAATAGCGCTGGCTTATTTTTATAGGAGGAAAGGGATTGTACCTCCGCTAAAAGACCTTGTTCCATCATGATGTCTACCCGACGATTGATTCGTTCGTATAACACCGCTCTATCCGTATTCAAACCAATACTGATGACATCGAATGGTCTTTTCATAGTCTCATTTTTCAAAAAATGAGAAATAGGTTTCCCTGAAGCTTCAAAAACTTCCAATGCACGGATTACACGCTGCGGATTTTCGATATCAGCCTTGGCATAGTAAGTGGGATCAACCTCCTTTAATCTTGCTTGGAGGGGTTGCAAACCATGTTCCCTAAAGGATTGGTTCAAAGATTCACGGACTTCTTCCGGTGCTTTAGGTAAATCATCCAGTCCTTCTGTCAGCGCACGAACAAATAAACCAGATCCTCCCACAGCGATCACTACATCTGTAGTTTTGAATAATTCTTCCAAGCATTGAAGTGCTTCCCGTTCATAGTCACCCGCCGTATAATCAGTGGCAATAGAATGGGAATCGATAAAGTAATGTTTTGCTTCGGCAAGTTCCTCTTTTGTCGGTTTGGCTGTCCCAATACTCATTTCTTGATAGAATTGCCGGGAATCAGCCGATATAATGGATGTTTTGAAATATTTTGCCAAGGCGATGCCCATAGCCGTCTTGCCAACAGCAGTAGGTCCAACAACAACAATCAATGTTTTCTGACTTGACATAATGGATATTTAAAAAAATAGATGATAGTTTGGCTATCATCTATTCCTATTCGAATCTAAAAAATCTTAATAATCTTCGTTTGATGAGCTTTTTTCTTCGCCCTCTCCTTCTTCCCCTTCTTCGTCATCGAACATATCATAATCATCCTCCTCATCTACACCGTACTCTTCGCCAACTTCTTCAACATAATCATCGTCCTCATCCTCATCGCCTGTAACAGGGAAATTAGCCGCAGAAACCACTTTTGGTGCTTCACCCACTTTTTTGAATACCGCAGGATATTCCTTCCCATCCTCTTCTTTAAGGATCTTGATCAGCTCTACATGAAAGTCGTATGGACGATCAAAATTATATACGTAGTAAAATTTCTGATGTGGATCATCGATGAATTTACTAAGTCGAACATCTTCTACCAATAATACACCTGCACTCTTCTTCCTTTGATTAGGTTGAAATGCGATTTCAGTGCCTTTTTTCCATTGGTCATTACTTACATAAAAAGAAGAAGATTTGTCCTGATCGTAACCCGTTGATTTATGGATCGTTTCATGCAGTTCTAAAAAAGTTGCTTTAGAAGGCATGTCAACCTCTCTGTACACATCCTCATAGTCTTCAAAGGTTACCCTAAATCTGTAAATTGCCATTTTATATTTCGTTAATAATGCGATATTTCGAGCATTAAAGTTACATATTTTTTAAAAAAATTAAACTTGACCAACCACTTCAAGGCCTAAGTTTTTACCTTTCTCCAACATAAATTGTAGTGCTTCCTTCCTTGCATTTGGAATTTCGCCTTCCAAGATAGCTTCACGGATAGCGTTTTTAATAATACCTACATGCCTTCCAGGGCCTATACCAAACATTTTCATGATATCATCACCATCAATTGGCGGCTGCCAATTTCGTATCTGATCCCTTTCCTCCACATCTTTCAACTTCTGTTTGACCAAGTCGAAATTCTCGCGGTATTTCTTTTTCTTGAAATCATTCTTGGTCGTTACATCCGCATGGCATAACATCATCAAGGCATCAATATCATCTCCCGCTTCGAACAATAGTCTTCTAACTGCAGAATCTGTTACGATATCCTTTGCAAGCACAATAGGACGAAGATGCAAAGCCACTAGTTTCTGCACAAATTTCATCTTTTCATGGAGAGGCAACTTGAGCTCGGCAAATAGTTTCGGAACCATTTTAGCCCCTTTATCTTCATGGCCATGAAAGGTCCAACCTACCTTCTTATCAAATCTTTTGGTGGCCGGCTTGGCGATATCGTGCATGATTGCTGCCCATCTCAACCAGAGATCATCAGACATTTCCGCTACATTATCCAATACCTCCAAAGTATGATAGAAATTATCCTTATGTCCTTTTCCATCCACATAGTCTACACCATATAATTGATGCATCGCCGGAAATATCAACTCCAATAAGCCGGTATCAAACAAATACTTAAAACCGATGGATGGTTTCTTAGCAAGGATAATTTTATTCAGTTCATCGATTACCCGCTCTTTGGAGATGATCTTGATACGATCGGCATGTTCAGCAATAGCATTCAACGCTGCTGAATCAATTCGAAAGTTCAATTGGGTAGCGAAGCGGATGGCACGCATCATTCGCAAAGGATCGTCTGAAAAAGTTATTCCGGGTTCTAATGGGGTTTTTATCAGTTGGTTCTGGATATCAGCCACGCCATCAAAAGGATCGATCAACTCGCCATAATTCTCCTCATTCAAGGAGTAGGCCATTGCATTGATCGTAAAATCACGCCGATTCTGATCATCTTCCAATGTACCATCTTCCACAATAGGTTTTCTCGATTCCCGACGATAGGATTCTTTGCGAGCCCCCACAAATTCGACCTGTAAACCTTGAAAATTGAGCATGGCGGTTCCGAAGGATTTATACACCGCTACATTCGTATGCAGCTTCTCCCCTAGTTTGGTAGCAAAATCAATCCCACTTCCCAACACTAATATATCGATATCATCTTTTAATGGCCTGCCCATGATCCGATCACGAACATAGCCGCCAATTACGAAACAAGATACCTGTTCTTCCTTCGCCAAATCTCGGATAATGGAAAATATTGGATGACTTAAATTTTCACTCATAGCAACAAAGTGCAAAAGTAATGAAATTTATAGATAACAGGGACCTGCTACCTGACTAAAAAACGGATAGATTAGTCTCTATCCTTGCTCAAACGACGGAATGCTAATGGATTTTCTGCCAATACAGCCTGCTCCCGACGCCTATTCACAATATGAACGGCCTCAAAGATCGCGGAAAGGAAGGAAGTATGCGACGCTTGGTTCTTTCCAGCAATATCATAACCCGTTCCATGGTCCGGAGAGGTCCTTACTACCGGTAAGCCCGCAGTAAAGTTAATCCCGTTTCGAGAAGCAATATGCTTGAAAGGGATCAGACCTTGATCGTGGTACATCGCTAATACCGCATCAAATTTGGTATAGGCATCTGCAGCAAAAAAACCATCTGCAGGATATGGTCCGAAACAGAATATCCCTTCATCGAAGGCTTTTTTGATCGCTGGAGCGACGATGTCCTGGTCCTCTGTACCGATAAGTCCATCATCGCCAGCATGAGGGTTTAATCCCAATACGGCTATTTTTGGTTTCTGGATCCAGAAATCTACTTTCAGACTGGCATTCATCATGCGCAATTTGTGTAGGATGGATTCTTCGGTAATCGCTGCGGATACTTCTTTAACTGGAATATGGCCTGTTACCACCCCTACTCGAAGATCTTCACTGACCATGAACATCAAAACATCCTTAGCCCCGAAAAAGTCTTGAAGATATTCGGTATGCCCAGGAAAATTAAATCCTTCTTGTTGGATATTATGTTTGTTGATGGGTGCAGTAACCAATGCATCGATCACACCGGCTTTTAAGTCCTCTGCTGCTTTTTGTAGGGAAATGAATGCGTATTTTCCGCCTGTTTCGTTCTGTTCGCCCAAAGTTATCTTCACATCTTCTTGCCAACAATTGATCATATTAGGACGCTTCGGATTGGCATCTGATGCGGCATTGATCACGTTGAAACTGAAATCATTAACACCTATTGCTTTGCGATGAAAGGAAGCTACTTTGGTATTTCCGTATACAATTGGGGTAAAGAAATCCAAGATCCGAGGATCCATTAACGATTTGATAATTACCTCTAGTCCGATACCATTGATATCGCCGATTGAAATCCCAATTTTTAGCTTTTCACTCATCTTTTTTGCGCATTAGATAGTCAAAAATAGCAAAAAAAGATAAACAATCAGGTTATTTAAAAATAGTATCTTTGCATAATTTAAGCTTATGGGTTCAGTTCGTGCAAAGAAACATTTAGGCCAGCATTTTCTTAATGATAAAAATGCGGCACAACGTATAGTGGATGCTTTGACTCCTTCCTTAGGATTCAATCAGGTGTTGGAAGTAGGTCCTGGGATGGGTGTACTCTCCGATTTCCTCCTTCAGAACACTAACTACGAAACCTTTCTCATCGATGTAGATGATGAATCCATTGAATTTTTAGCTGATAAGTACCCCGAATTAGGAAATAGATTGATCCATGGAGACTTTCTTAACCTGGATTTTGGTCGATATTTTGGCGATAAAATGGCCGTGATCGGGAATTTTCCCTACAATATTTCCTCCCAGATTCTTTTCAAGATCTTAGAAGAAAGACAGCGCGTAGTTGAAATGGTGGGCATGTTCCAAAAGGAAGTTGCAGAACGTTGTGTGGCTAAGCCAGGGAACAAAGAGTACGGAATCTTATCCGTCTTTTTGCAGGCTTATTATGATGTTTCTTATCTATTCACGGTAAAAGCAGGTGCTTTTAATCCACCGCCAAAGGTTTTATCAGGTGTAATGCGCATGGTGAGGAATGATAAGGAATCTTTGGATTGTGATGAGAAATTATTTTGGCGTGTAGTGAAAGCTGGATTTAACCAAAGACGGAAAACCTTAAGAAATGCACTTTCGGGCGTTATCCCAAAAGAACAGATGAGTGATAATCCTCTTTACGAACTTCGAGCGGAACGATTGGATGTAAACGATTTTGTTCAATTGACCAATGAAATCGCTAAGAAACCCTAATCAACATAAATAGTTGAAATTTAATTCCATTTTTCATGAGCATATTAATTGTCGATGATTTACATGAGGTTATTCTTGACCAGTTCAAGAAGGAGAACATTGCTTATGATTATCAACCTGATATACAGCGTGAAGAGGCAGAAAAAATAATAGGGAACTATTCAGGACTTATCATCCGATCAAAATTCCAAGTTGACCAGGCTTTCATCGATTTGGGGAATAAGCTGGAATTTATAGGCAGGGCCGGAGCTGGGATGGACAATATCGATGAAGAATATGCCGCTTCTAGAGCAATATTCCTTTTTTCTGCTAATGAAGGAAACCGCGATGCAGTGGGCGAACATATGATCGGCATGTTATTGAGCTTGATGAATAACCTGAATCGGGGGGATAAGGAAGTGAGAACGGGTTTCTGGAAAAGGGAAGAAAACAGAGGTTATGAACTCAAAGGTCGGACTGTTGCATTGATCGGTTATGGGAATAACGGCCAGGCCATGGCCAAGAAGCTATCCGGTTTTGAGGTTAATGTTATTGCTTACGATAAATACAAAACTGGCTTTTCGGATCAATATGCGCGTGAGGTTTCCATGGAAGAAGTGGTAAAACAAGCCGATGTATTAAGTTTCCACATCCCATTGACCCGCGAAACAAGAGGTATGGTGGATGAGGAATATCTTTTCCATTTCCGCAAACCCATCTTTTTTTTGATGGGCGCCCGAGGAGGAATCGCAAAAGTTCCTGCGGTCTTAAAGAATCTCGACAATGGAAAGATTCTTGGAGCAGCCTTTGATGTGCTCCCATTCGAAAAATTTCCAGCTTTAGCGGAACAGGAATGGTATGCAGATCTGATCAGCAGGGACAATGTTTTGTTGAGTCCGCATGTGGCCGGTTGGACCTTTGAAAGTTACGAGAAGCTTTCCTCCTTCCTTGGTGAAAAGATTATCGGTTTTTTAAAGAACAGATAAAAGTAGAAAATTAGGCTAGGTACTACTTCCACGATAAGCAGATCCATACGATCAACCACTGTACAATCAAAGCTAAATCCAAGAGGTAAACATGGTGGTAATGTTTTTTTGTTGTGAAAATAAGGGCTTTAAAAAGAAACAGTACAAGCAAACTGGTTAAAACCATTCCCATTTTAACAGGATCTGAATAAGGTGAAAAATAGATCAAGAGAATATGGATTACGCCCATAGCATAGGATAAACCTATCGCTTTCCTTTTTCCCAATAGAATGGGCAAGGTTTTCAGATTATATTGTACATCCTGCTCATAATCTCGGATATCAAAGGGCAAGGTACAGAGCAGCAGAAATAGAATCTTAACGATGCCTAAGTAATTAGCCATATACCAATCGATCGCCTCACCATTTGCATATAATTCAAGGACGGGCAATCCCACGCTGCTCAGCGACCATATTACCGCAATATAGAATACCTTTAAACCTGGAACCTGCCTCAAACCAAGTCTCTTACCTTTGAATTTGACGAGCGGAACAGCGTAAGCAATGCTGATCAACCCGATGACACCAAGAAACACCCAAGTGATAAGTTGCAGTTGCCATAATGCAAACAGACAAACAATAAAGGCTAATAAACTTAATACCCAAAAAACAGGCAAATTCCTTCCTATCCAGCGCGTTCGTATATAAGGTGATTTTTCGGTTTCTCGGGGTAAAGAGAGATACAAGCTCAAATTGTACAACAATAAGGTGGTTGTTCCCTCGACAATTAAGATGGAAGGATTTATCGGGAGTTGGAGGATCATGTAAGTCAAGGCGCATTGGGCTATTGCAGCCAAAGCAATGAGCAGGTTGGTATGCACCAAAAAATAATATATCCTCTTTAAAATTTCCACAATAAAACCTAAACAAAAATGCAATTTATTCAATCAAGACAGGAAAAATTAGTAAAACATATTAAAAAAAATTAAATTAGCTCTGCTGGGAGGCTATTTAACGGCATCTAATAACTAATTGACCGAATTAAATAATTTCCCTAGCAAATAAACATATAGACCTATAATTTTATTTTAGAAAGATGAGTTTTCAAATTAAATCTTTTGAGGAGTATCAAAAAGCTTACAAAGAGAGTGTAGAAAATCCGGAACAATTCTGGGGAGGCATTGCGGAGAATTTCTTTTGGAAAAGAAAATGGACCAATGTATTAAACTGGAATTTCAAGGAGCCGGATATTAAGTGGTTTGAAGGTGGTAAGCTGAACATTACCGAAAACTGTTTAGACCGTCATATTTACCAGTTGGGCGATAAGCCTGCTATTATTTGGGAGCCAAATGATCCACATGAGGCACATCGTGTGCTTTCCTATAAACAATTATTACAGAAGGTAGAACAATTCTCCAATGTATTAAAGAACAACAACATCCGCAAAGGCGACCGGGTTTGTATCTACTTGCCGATGGTTCCTGAATTGGTGATTGCTGTTCTTGCCTGTGCTCGAATAGGCGCCATCCACTCGGTGGTTTTTGGTGGTTTCTCGGCGCAATCCATTGCAGACAGGATCAATGATGCGGAATGTAAATTGGTGATCACTTCGGATGGTGGTTTCCGTGGAAAGAAAATCCTGGAACTTAAAACCATTGTTGATGATGCCTTGATGCAATGTAAATCGGTAGAAAAAGTGATTGTACTTACCCGTACGCGTACGCCGATTTCCATGATCAAAGGTCGTGATGTATGGTGGGAAGATGAGATCAAGAAAGTGGAAACACAAGGAAATCCAGCATGCCCAGCAGAAGAAATGGATGCTGAGGATACCTTATTTATCCTATATACCTCCGGTTCGACCGGAAAACCGAAAGGTGTAGTGCACAGTACTGCCGGTTATATGGTCTATACCGGATATACCTTCGCCAATACTTTCCAATACCAACCTGGAGAAGTGTATTTCTGTACAGCTGATATTGGTTGGATTACTGGCCATAGTTACATCGTATATGGACCATTATCGCAAGGAGCTACTTCTTTGATGTTTGAGGGAATTCCAACCTATCCTGATGCTAGCCGTTTCTGGGATATCGTAGAAAAATACAAAGTTAACATCTTATATACCGCTCCTACAGCGATCCGTTCGTTGATGGCTTTTGGAGATGAATATGTGCAGAATAAGGACCTTTCTTCTTTAAGAGTGTTAGGTACCGTGGGTGAGCCAATCAATGAGGAAGCTTGGAATTGGTACCACGATAAAGTGGGAAAAGGAAATTGTCCGATTGTGGATACCTGGTGGCAGACAGAAAATGGTGGTCATTTGATTACGCCGATTGCGGGTATTACACCGGAAATCCCAGGATATGCCATGTTACCATTGCCAGGCGTTCAACCTTGTTTGATGGATGAGAACGGAGAAGAGATTGAAGGAAACGATGTTTCTGGAAACCTTTGTATCAAATTCCCTTGGCCAGGTATGCTGCGTACAACTTGGGGCGACCATGAACGTTGTAGACAGACATATTTCTCTACGTATGAGGATATGTATTTTACAGGTGACGGTTGTTATAGAAGTCCGGAAGGATATTACCGAATTACGGGCCGTGTGGATGATGTGTTGAATGTCTCTGGACACCGTATCGGAACTGCTGAAGTAGAAAATGCGATCAATATGCACGCAGATGTGGTGGAATCAGCAATTGTTGGTTATCCGCATCCTGTTAAAGGACAGGGCATCTATGCTTATGTGATTGCGAACCATCATATCGATGCTGAGAAAACACGTCAGGATATTTTGCAGACCGTGACTAGGATTATTGGTGCGATCGCTAAACCTGATATTATTCAGTTTGTGACTGAATTGCCTAAGACAAGGTCTGGGAAGATTATGCGTAGGATTTTGAGAAAAATCGCGGAAGGCGAATTGGGATCTTTAGGTGATACTTCAACCTTGCAGGACCCTACTGTTGTGGAAGCGATTATTGAAGGCTCCAAGGAGATGAAATAAATAGGGAGCCATTGTTATTGCCGGTTTACTCCAGCATTGCATATTTCATCATTATTGCGGGTTTCCCCGTCATTGCGAGGCACGAAGCAATCTTTCGACTAATGTAAAGATTGCTTCGTGCCTCGCAATGACGTAATACACACCTCGCAATGACGTTATTAACCCTTCGCAAGGACAGCGTCTTCCCAAAAAAAATTAAAACCTCCACCCCAAAGAAACCCCATTTTCAATTGGAATCACCTTTGGCCCATTCGAATATATAGAGTGAAAAGATCTTCTACTTATCCATCCTACATGATAATTCATCACCTCTACAGCCACACCTAGCGAATACCCCCATTCATCCCTCCTAAACGTATTTTCAAAATCCAAATCCGTATTCCCATTCTTACCATTAAAATGATATTTATAATACGGCCCTGCAGAAATAACCACATTACTTCCAAATTTAAGATTCATCGGAACCATCAATGAATTCCTCTCAAACCTTCCTTCTGCAGATCGACTTGCATTATTATTAAAATATCCTCCTAAATCAACCGCCCACAATTTCTTGAACCGATACTCCATTTGCAGACCAAGGCTAAAGCCAATATCCGATTTTGCATCATAAAACTCATCATCATACAGATGCTTTCCCGAATTCAACTGGAACATTCCTGCTAAAGTCACTGGTTTTCCAATACTTTTCGGATTTTCCTTCAACCTCTGCATCTTCTTGGTAGCAACAAGTTCCTTCTGCTGATTAGCCAGTGCTCCAACAAATCGAGCTGAAAAATCAGCAATTTCCTTCATCCCATCATAATCCAATAATTCCGCTTTATCCTCAGGCTTATGATAAGGAGATTTCAATCCCGTAAAAACATGGATAGCAGGAATTCCTACTGACCCAAAAGGTTCTGTATCCGTTCGCTCCTCAATTTTATCCGAAAGATTTAATAGGTTTAATCCTTTTGCTTCTTGTTCGGCCAATTCCACGCCATCTCCCAATGTCCGAACACCCTTTAACACCAAGCCCTTATTCTTACTCAACATTCCCACCATATCAAAACTGAACATTGCCTTAATTTTATTGCGCTCTTCAGCACTCAACTTATCAACAAAATGTTTCGCACCTAAAAGACCCGATTCCTCCGCATCAAAGGCAATAAACAAAATACTTCGTTTCGGTCTATTGACATCCTCTCCAAAATATTTCGCCAATTCAATTACCGTCGCTACACCAGAAGCATTATCATCAGCACCAGGATACCAAACTTTACGATCCTTTTTATAGCCCAGATGATCATAATGAGCTCCTAACACGATCAATTCTGATTTCAATTGAGGATCCGACCCTTCTACAAATGCCCATACATTATGCGCCTTAACCTTCGCAAGACTAAAAGTCAATTCAAAATCCTGTATAAAACCCCCTTGATATGGCTGTAAACCTGCCGATCTGAACTGTTCTACTATAAATTTGGTCGCTTTATCCTTTCCGGCAGTGCCCAAACCTCTTCCCTCCAATTCTTCCGAAGCAAGATAATGTACATGTTTGGATAAACTATCTTTGGAAATATCCTGAGCAACTAATGATTGCAGGCTAACTAACGATAAAACGGCAAAAACAAATAAACGAGATAAAATTAATTTCTTCATAATATAGCTTGGTAAACCCAAAAGTATAAAAAGAACTACAATTCAAACTCAAATTCTTGATTTTTCTCTGTTTTATACGCTAAAGATTGGGTAGCTGGCGATATTGCAAACAAAGGTGAAAAGGTTTTTACTTTCACGGTCTTTCCATCAGGCAAGAACTCCAGATACCTCAACCATCCATCGCCACCGTTTCCAAACCAACCACCGCCCATTGCCTGCGCATTAAAAGTCATTTGGGAGACCGTTTTTCCAGCGGCATTCTTATCCTGTCGGAAACCTATATGTCCTTCAAAATTATTGGGTTCCCCGATATGACCCGAAAATACCAAACGGATATTCTTAGAAGGTTTCACCAACTTCTCAAAAACCGCAGCTCCATAATTAGCATCCTGAATCTTATATCCTTGATTAACAATATGCTTGCTGTTTTTATCCAAGAATACATGCGTAAGAACAATCACATCATGCTCAGCATATGCCGGTTTATCCACCACCGATTTAGCCCATTGCAATACGGTATCCCGTGGTGCAAATTCCAATACCATCACCAATATCTTCTTCAGATGTGGGGTAGTAAACTCATATACCGCATTTACCGCGCTGGAATTGCCATTCAAATTGGGACCTACTTCACGCAAAGCCTTTGCATTTAAGCCATTTTGATCCGAACTAAAATACTGATCATACTGCGTGGACCGGTATTCGGCACTCACATGCCCATAATCGTGGTTTCCAGTTGCCAATACATACGGCACATACCCATCCAACTTCTGAAATGCTCCACGGATATTCGACCATTGTTGTTTGCTGGTCTGATTGGCCGCCTTTCCATTAGGATTCAACAGATCATTTTGCTCCACCAGATCTCCTGTACATAACACAAACTGCGTGTTCAAGGAGTCTACATTTTCTTTTATCCAAGCAGTCATTAAATTGACCAGCGGAACATTGCGTTCAAATTTCACATAGGATTGCGGATCGGGAATCAAAACCAAAGACCAAGAGTCTTTGTTACTAAGTTTTGGTTTCACATAAGCTTGCTGTGCTGAAGCCGTAAAATTATACATCAAAAACCCTAGAAATAGAGTCAAAATTAGGATAGGTTTTTTATTCATGTTGATTAGTAATTGATAAATAAAGCTAATTATAAAACCACACGAAAACTACATTTTTTTCAAGTTTAACCGTAATTTAACGACGAAAAATGCGAGTTTTTTATTATTTTTAGCCAATTCCCATAAATTTCTAATAATTAGTTCATGCTGTTTACTATACTTCTTGGTTTGTTTTCCGCCATTTTGCTTATCCCTTTCGGATCCAGGCTCAAATCCAAATGGAGTATTTTATTACCGCTTATCCCAACGGGAATCTTTGCCTATTACCTCGGATTTATCCCGAAAATTGCATCAGGAGCATCCTTTGTCCAACATATCGAATGGGTCCCGACACTGGGTGTTAATTTTGACTTCCGTTTGGATGGTCTCTCCATGTTGTTCATGTTGCTGATTACCGGAATAGGGACCGGCATCTTCTTTTATGCGCGAACCTACCTCAAAGGACATCCTTATTTTGACCGGTTCTTCGGTTATTTATTCCTTTTCATGACCGCCATGATGGGATTGGTCCTTTCGGATAACATCCTGCTCTTATTTATTTTCTGGGAGTTGACCAGTATCAGTTCCTTTTTCCTGATCGGATTCAATAACGACAATAAGGATTCCAGGAAAAGCGCCATGACAGCGTTGACCATCACCGGGATGGGTGGATTCTTTCTCTTAGCAGGTTTGGTATTGCTCGGAAATGTGGCTGGAACTTATCAGATTTCGGAATTGATCGAATATAAGGATAGGATTATTAACAGTGATTTCTATCCATTAATCCTCCTTTTTATATTCTTAGGAGCATTTACCAAATCCGCACAGTTCCCTTTCCATTTTTGGTTGCCTGGAGCGATGAAAGCTCCAACACCAGTTTCAGCTTATCTGCACTCCGCAACCATGGTAAAAGCGGGGATCTACCTGTTGGCGAGGTTCTTTCCTGCCTTAGGTGGCACCGACCTCTGGTCCTATCCACTCATGATCGTAGGGGGATTCACCATGCTATATGCGGCCATACATTCCCTGTTCCGGATCGATCTGAAATCTATTTTAGCTTATACAACTATCTCGGCATTGGGAATTCTGGTATTCCTTTTAGGCGTTGGAACCCGGGAAGCTATTATAGCTGCTGCCGTATTTATCTTAGTCCATGCCCTTTATAAAGCAACATTGTTCTTAGTAACGGGGATTATCGATCATGAAACTGGCACAAGGGACATCACTAAGCTTTCCGGCTTAAGAAAGGTATTGATGCCGGTGGCCATCGCAGGTATACTGGCAGCTTTAAGTAGTGCCGGTCTACCAGGAACTTTTGGTTTCATCGGTAAGGACCTCATCTATGAAGCCACTTTACATAGCAAAGAAAACCTAATGCTAATTTTGACCATTCTGGCGGTTATTACCAATACCTGCCTAGTAGCGGCAGGATTTATGGCAGGATGGAAACCCTTTGCTGGGGAACTTCCGCAGGAATATAGCAAGCTACACTTACCCTATAAATCCATGTGGATTCCACCATTAATCTTAGGTACCCTAGGTCTTTTGTTCGGGTTGTTTCCTGGTTTTATTGGGAAATGGATGAGCCTGGCAACTGCAAACAGCATATTCGGTGCTGAAACAGATTTGAAATTAGCCATCTGGCACGGATCCTTTAATACCGTATTGATACTTAGCCTAGTAACCCTAGGATTAGGGATCCTACTATATATATTCAATAAACCAAGTGAAAAGAAAGTCTCCTTTTTAGAAAAATTCCAATCCATATCTTCCCAAAGTATTTTAACAAGATACAGTAACGATATTATTCGTTTTTCCACTTGGTATACGGGCAAATTCCATAACGGCTATCTACGCTCTTACCACCTGAAGATCATTCTATTTGCTGAGGGATTGCTGATCTATAAATTATGGATGAGCGGGCCAATTCAAATTGATTTTGACAACCTGACTCCTTTAACTATCTATGAAGTAGCAGTGGTCGTCATCCTCCTTGGGGCATTATTGATCGTTGTATCCACCCCTTCTCGCTTAACTGCAGTAGTTTCCATGAGTGTCATCGGTTACTGTATCTGTTTGATGTATGTGTTCTACAGTGCACCGGATCTGGCCATGACCCAATTTACTATTGATACCTTAAGTACCGTATTGTTTGTACTGGTTCTCTATAAACTTCCAGGCTTCCTGAATCTAGCCTCCGCTAAACAGCAATACCGCGATATCGTGGTTGCATTAGGATTTGGAGCCATTTTATCCATTATTGCATTGAAGGTATTATACGAACCTATCCAAACACAGACCAGTGATTTCTATGGGGAGAATGCCTATATCTTGGCCAAAGGAAAGAATGTTGTCAACCTCATCCTTGCCGACTTCCGGGGTATAGATACCATGTTTGAAACGGTGGTTCTTGGTATAGCAGCCTTAGGCGTATATAGTTTGTTAAAATTAAGGTTGAAATCATCAGAAAAAGAATAGAAATATGCGCAGTATAATTTTACAGACCGCAACACGATATCTGTTGCCTATCCTACTCTTATTTTCCTTCTTTTTGCTCCTACGTGGCCATTATTATCCCGGAGGAGGATTTGTGGGCGGCTTGGTCGCATCCATCGCCTTCGTGCTCCATAGCTTTGCCAATGGTACCGAAGCAACCATGAAAATATTGAAAAGAAAACCATTGTCCTTGATACCCATCGGATTGGGCATTTCTGCCACAAGTGTAGTGCTTCCTACCTTTTTTGGCCTTCCACCAATGACCGGTCTTTGGTGGGAAGAAAAGATACCCGTAATTGGCATGATAGGCTCAGCCTTATTTTTTGACCTAGGCGTTTACCTGGTCGTAGTAGGCGTCGTCTTAACCATATTGTTCACCATCTCATTAACCAAGGACTAATCATATGGAATTATTACTTGTTGCTGTTTTGGGTTTATTGTATGCTGCGGGGGTCTATCTCATCCTGCGGCGAAGTATGGTCAAGCTCCTCTTGGGGATCATGCTCCTAGGAAATGGAACAAACATTTTAATTTTCCTTTTGGGTAGTATTACCAAAGGAAAACCACCAGTAATTGATGCCGACCATAATGTTTTTCAGGATATTTATGCTGATCCGATCCCGCAGGCCTTGATCCTCACCGCGATTGTTATCAGTTTCGCATTAACGGCATTTGCCATCGTATTATTGAAACGTGTCTACGCATTGGTCAATTCAGATGATTTGGATGATTTAAACACGCCGGAAGAAGAAGATATATGATCGATAACCATATTTTAGCCCCTGTTTTTATCCATTTGTTCACTGCCATCATTCAATTGATTGCTTGGCGGAAGACAATATCTCAGCGTTTTTTGAGTGTGGGTGGCGCGTTTATCGGACTTCTGATTGCCATCCGGTTGTTTGCTAAGGTTTATAACGAAGGACCGCTCCATATGAATGCCTCCAATTGGGAAGCACCATTCGGAATCGTCTTTGTTGCCGACCTGCTCAGTGTCACCATGGTCCTGCTCACTTCCATTGCAGGTTTCGCGGTTTCCATCTTCTCCTCCATCGGTCTGAATAGGCAACGGATGTTATACGGTTACTTCCCGATCTTCCATTTCCTTTTAATGGGATTGAACGGCGCCTTCCTGACCGGCGATATCTTCAACCTTTATGTCTGGTTTGAGGTCATTATCATTTCTTCCTTTGTTCTGATGACATTGGGTGGCCGAAAAGCACAATTGGAAGGTGCTGTAAAATACATGGCGATGAATATTCTCGCCTCGACCTTCTTCCTGACTGGTATCGGGATTCTTTACGGTATTACCGGCTCCTTGAACATGGCAGACCTTTCCCTTAAGATCAGGGAATTTGACAATAAAGCTTTGGTCGGGATCACCTCGGTATTCTTTATCATGGGATTTGGTATCAAATCTGCCGTCTTCCCCTTATATTATTGGCTACCTTCCTCCTACCATACCCCACCTTCCGCAGTAGCAGCTACCTTTGGTGGTCTATTGACGAAAGTCGGTATCTATGCTATTCTACGTGTATTCAGTCTGATATTTATACCAGATGATTTTACCAGGAACCTGTTTATGGTCCTAGCTGTTTTAACGATCCTTACTGGAGCTTTTGGGGCATTGATCAAAACCAATATCAGAAGGCTGTTTTCCTATTTGATCGTCTGCCATATCGGATTTATGCTGGGTGGTATTGCTATGTTCAGCAAGATTGCGCTGATGGGAACCGTGCTCTACTTGATCCACGATATTATTGTTAAGACCAATATGTTCCTGATTGCAGGGATCATCCGACAGATCAGAGGAACGATGGATATGAATAAATTAGGAGGTCTGTATAAAAATTATCCGCTGATCTCTTTGATTATTGCTTTGGTCTTATTTTCACTGGTAGGTATTCCGCCATTATCAGGCTTTTGGCCAAAAATCTACCTCTTCCAGGAAGCTTTTATAGAAAAACAATATTTCTTCATCATTGCTTTAATTGTAGGAAGTTTAGTAACGATGTATGTCATAGCCAAAATGTGGGCCGATGTATTCTGGAAGGACACCCCTGAAGGCGTAGAAGTTGATGATAAATTTGTGGATCTGCCACCATTCAAAAAGATCCTTTTAGTACTACCTATCCTCCTTTTGTGTGGTGTTACTTTGTACATTGGTCTGAATGTAGAAAACATCATCATCTTGGTGGATAAGATAACGAACGAATTGTTGGACACCAGCCTGTATATCCGCACGGTATTGGGCGATAAAGTTTTTGAACAATGATCAAGTTTTTTCTAATGAACCTGTTGCTATCCTTTATTTGGGTAGCTCTTACGGGATCCATGCTCTATTCTAATTTTATCTTTGGATACCTCCTGGGATTTGGCGTGTTATGGATCATGAATCGGAATGAATCGGATGTCCGCTATTTTTATCGGGTGCCCAAGATCATCAGTTTCTTCTTTTTCTTCCTATACGAATTAATCAAGGCCAATGTCCAGGTCGCATATGATGTGATTACACCAAAATACTTTTTCAAACCCGGTATTGTTCGTTATCCGGTCAATGCGAACACCGATTTTGAAATCAACCTGTTATCCACTTTTATCTCCTTAACGCCAGGCACCCTGATCATTGATATCAGCGATGATAAAAAAGCTATTTATATCCATGTGATGTACCTGAAGGATGAAGAACAATTCATCCGAACATTAAAAACCGGAGTTGAACGTAAATTATTAGATTTATTACGATGAGTTTAGAGGCCTATTTTGATTTTGTGATTCTTCCGATATTGACCATCTCGGTGCTCTTGGTTTTCATCCGATTATTCAAGGGACCAACAGTGGTGGATCGAGTGATCGCGCTGGATCTGATCATTACCATCGGGATTGGAATCATCACCGTCTACAGCATCCGACAGGAACAGGATGTGCTATTGGATGTGGCGATCATATTGGCACTGATCGCTTTCTTAGGCACTATCGCCTTTTCTTATTACATTGAAAAACAACAAGATGATTGATATTATTCTAGCCATATTAAGCACCGTAGGTGCACTGAGTATCCTGTTTGCCTCTATCGGCGTTCTTCGGATGCCTGATTTTTACCTACGCCTATCCGTAACGGTAAAAGCCTCCACCTTAGGGGTTGGTTTATTGTTGATCTGTGCGGCTATTATGTTCCCTGGAGATGTCTCGGTAACTACCAAATCCATCGCCATTATTTTCTTCTTAATTCTAACTGCCCCTATTGCGGCCCATATGATAGCCAAAGCAGCCTATTTTACTGGCACCCCTTTGTGGAAAGGCACGGTGGTCGATGAACTTAAAGGGATGTACAACAAGGAAACACATTGTTTAGAAAGTGATCCGGAGAAAGCACAGCCCCATGCAAAAGAGAACATCGCGCATTCGGATGATGCCACGGATTAAAATATCAGGTTAAAATATCAAACAAACAGGTTTAAATGCATTGATGCGTTTGC
Source organism: Sphingobacterium tenebrionis (assembly GCF_037126265.1). Lineage (NCBI taxonomy): Bacteria > Pseudomonadati > Bacteroidota > Sphingobacteriia > Sphingobacteriales > Sphingobacteriaceae > Sphingobacterium > Sphingobacterium tenebrionis. The sequence goes on along the minus strand of NZ_JAYLLN010000009.1, from coordinate 36,349 downwards.
CAGAATCTGTTAATAGCCCGGTTTTTTTATCCCTTTTGAAGATTACAACTTCATTACTGAGTTGGTTTCCAACGAGCACAAACTTTTCATCTGGTGAAAAATTAAAGTTTCTCGGCCCTTTGCCCAATACAGATTGTACTTGGATTTTCTCCAATTTTCCATCTCTAAGCACCTTAAAGCTAGCAATGTTATTCGCATCAACCCGATCCGTAGCATATACAAATCGACCATCCTTGGAAACCTTGATATCCGCAGCTCCACTGTTTCCAGAAAAGCCTTCCCCATTCATGTTCAATCGTTGTTTTTCGACCCAAGTATCATTTTCCTTTTCATAGACCAGCACATCAGCTGTCATTTCCATAATGGCGTAAATTATCTTCTTCTTCGGATGAAAGGCAAGATGGCGTGGTCCAGCACCTGCAGGAGTTTTAATGATCGATGCTAAATTCAAGGCATGTTTTCCATCTTTCTTCTGTACCTGGAATTCATAGATCTGATCCGAACCTAAATCAGAAACATAGACATGATTGTCTTTTCCAAAAAATGTGGAATGTATATGTGGTGCATCCTGGCGCTTTTTATTCGGTCCTGACCCTTCGAATTTTACATTTCCTTCATGACCTAATAAACCCTTTTGAGAATCAATACCATAGATATCCAATGTTCCGCCTAAATAGTTGGAGACAATGGCATATTTACCTTTGGGATCCAACAATACATGACAGGGAGCTGACCCTGTTGTGGGCAATTTATTGATGAATTTCAACTTGTCCCCTTCTATCTGAAAAGCCGATATCGATTGATTACCATCGGTCAATTCATTTACAGCCAGTAAAAGCTCATTTTTCCGTGCAATAAAGGATGGTGAAGGGGTTTCCGTCTCCGACAACAACGTTACATCTGCTGTTTCGGTATCAAAGGAAAAAGTATAAATCCCTTTACTCCCTTCTTTTTCCGTATAAGTTCCAACATATAATGGAATTTTTTGCGCTTTAATTTCTGTAACTACCACTGTCATAAGGATTAATGCAACTGAAAAATATCTTTTAATCATCTGTTAAATATGGTTAAATCGAGTTTATTGTAAGACTGTTTCGCTATTTTAGCGGAATTAAGAAGCGGCTGAAATAGATTATTATTTTATTTCATTCGTAAATGTATTAAAAAAGGCATAATATTTAATATTTTTGCCAAAAGACTATCGGAATAGCGCGTTAAAATAGAATGAAAAACCTTTCAAAGATTATAATATTAATACTTACGGTATGTTCCATACAGGTAAGTGCACAAGAAAAACTTATTGATCGCGTAGTGGCTACTGTTGGTTCGGGGGTAATCCTACAATCAGAGGTAGAAGCTCAATACGCCCAATACCTGCTTAATCGTGGGGAACCTGCTGCGGATATCAAATGTAGATTCTTACAACAGTTGATCATCACGAAGTTATTGGCTCAACAAGCGGCCATTGACTCGGTAGAAGTAACCGAATCAGAAGTAGATGATGATCTAAACTCCCGTATGCGTGGAATGATTGCTCAAGGTGGTGGTCAGGAGCGTGTAGAGGCTTTCTTGAAACGTTCGCTCTTACAGTATAAGGAGGAAATGCGTCCAGTAGTTGCGGAACAATTAAAAGCACAAAAATTCCAACGTTCCTTGATCCAAAAGATCACGATCACTCCATTGGAAGTTAAAAAATATTTCGAATCCTTGGCAGAAAATGAAGTTCCAAACATCAGTACCCAGGTGGAAATTGGTGAGATCACCATTGAACCGGAATTGACCAAGGACGAGAAGAATGTATTTAAGGAGCGTGCAGAGAAATACCGCCAACAGGTTTTGGATGGTACAGATTTCGGTACGGTTGCACGTTTTTATTCAGAAGATAAGGAATCTGCAAAAAGAGGTGGTGAATTGGGTTTTGCGCCTAGAACGAATTATGTGAAGGAGTTTTCCGCCATGGCTTTTAAATTAAAAGAGGGTGAGATCTCACCGGTATTTGAAACGGAATATGGATTCCACTTCTTGCAGGTATTACAACGCCGTGGAGAGGATGTTAATGTGCGCCATGTCTTGATCCTTACCCAGCCTACCCAGGCAAGTTTAGATCGCGCGAAAACCAAGTTAGATTCTGTTTTGAATTTGGTTAAAACTGGTAAGATGAGCTTTAGTGCGGCTGCATCTAGATATTCGGATAATAAAGAAACGAAGTTTACAGGAGGTATGGTTATCGATCCTAGATCGGAAAACCGTTCGACGATTATTGCCGTGGAGAATTTGGAGAAAGAGGTATTTGTCGCTATTGACCCGATCCAACCTGGAGAATATACAGAATCCTATCAATACCAAGATCCAAGAACTGGAAAGATAGGTTATAAATTCAATTATTTGAAGACTCGTATTCCGCCACACCGCGCAAGTTTAGAGCAGGATTTTGCAACTATTCAGTTTTATGCGCAAGAGGATAAAACTCGCCGTAAAATGAGTGAGTGGTTTGAGAAGAAAACAAAGACTACGTTTGTTCAGATCAATGAAGATTTTGGTTCTTGTGATGAGCTGAAGATCTTTTCGAAGAGTAATTTGGAGGATGTAGCGGTGAACGGGAATTAGGTTGGGGATGATAGATAATAGATATTAGATTATAGACATTAGATAAAAACGCTTCATTGCGAGGAACTTAAACCTCATTGAGAGAAACTTAAACGTCATTGCGAGGAACGAAGCAATCTTTACACTTATCGAAAGATTGCTTCGTTCCTCGCAATGACGCTTTATAGCAATGACGCTTTATAGCTATCACGTTTTAAAGCTCAACGCTTTAAAACAATCCAATTTCTACCTTTCCCACATCATTTCCAGAATAACCTTCCAATTGAAATCATCTTTCAATTGCCAGATCCGGATATAACTAAACTTAACCACCTTATCCTTCATCCCTACAGTAGCCGTTCCTAGCGTATAAGCAAACTCACCACTATAAGCACGTCCTACCTCCGTTGGTTCCGTATCGATCTCAATCCGGTCCTTTTTCAAAAAGTCAAGAACCTTATCCCTGCCTTCAATCTCATCCTTCCAAGGAAAATAAAAACGAGCATCATCCGCCAAGAACTCTTTATAACCCGTCCTAGTATCTGCTTTCAAGATGGTAGAGAATAACTCATCCGTTTGGAAAACGACTTCCTCACGCTGTTGTAATCTCTTCTCCGAGCGATGTTTCAGGTAATTCTTGCTATCCGGTTCGTAATATTCCAATCCTTCGGATTTTTTCTTTCCAAAGTTATCAACCTCTGTACGCAAATGGATCTTCCAGTTTCCTTTTTTATCCCTACGCCATACCGAAAGGTATTGACCAAATCTTTTCGGAGATCCCACTTTTTGAAATTCCATAGGGCCTGAGGTCACTCCCCAGTCCAAACTACGGGATACCAAAACCAGATTGGGTTCCCAGGTCAACAGATCGGGAATATTAGGTCTATTATCCAAATAATTAACGGCATTCACAGGAGAGGGCACATAAAAGGTAGACTGTTTATCTACCATATATTTGAATCCAGCATGTGGACCCTCCGATTTTGATATGTTTGCTGCGGTTTTATCCACGTTCAACAATCCCCCAACCTTCTCAGGCATCTGGGCGAAAGCAGAAACGGAAACCAAGGCAGCGGCTAGTATTGATAAGCCTTTTTTATAGATCATTCGATATAATTTCTGCTATCTAATCAAATCTTATTCCAAAGTGTTCCTTCCTTGCTGTCCTTGAGCTGAATACCTATTTCCGTAAGCTTCTCGCGGATACTATCCGAAGTCACAAAATCTTTGTTTTTCTTAGCTTCATTGCGGATTCCAATAAGGATCTGCATCAGATCATCCATATTGTCCACATCTCCAACCTGATCATCTTTCAAGCCTAAAATATCGAAAACAAAATCCGATACATAGCCTTTCAATGCTTCCAAGTCGGCTGCTGTGATCGTCAATTTGCCATCATACAGTGAATTGATGATACGAACCACCTCAAACAACTCTGCAATCAGAACAGGGCTATTGAAGTCATCGTCCATCGCGGCATAAGATCTTGCTTTGATTTCCTCCAGATTTCCAAAATTGGACTTTCCGGATACTGCAATCTTATCCAACAGCGCAATGGCAGACATCAATCGTTTATAGCCTTTATCTGCAGCATCCAAAGCTTCATTGGAGAAATCCAATGTACTCCGGTAATGGGCCTGCAGCATAAAGAACCTAACAGCCATTGGCGAGTATCCCCTATTCAATAAAGGATGATTCCCGGTGAACAATTCCCCAGGAAGAAAGCCATTCCCTGCAGATTTGGACATCCTTGCACCATTTACGGTCAACATATTGGTATGCATCCAATATTTGGCAGGTGTAGTATGGTTACACGCTTCAGATTGCGCAATTTCATTGGTATGATGAGTTGCGGCCAAATCCATACCACCGCCGTGGATATCGAATTGATCACCCAGATACTTTCTGCTCATGGCCGAACATTCAATATGCCAGCCAGGGAAGCCTACACCCCATGGCGATGGCCAACGCATGATATGCTCTGGCTTAGCCTTGATCCATAGGGCGAAATCCAACCTACCCTTTTTCTCATCCTGCCCACCCAGTTCACGGGTATTGTTCAGCATATCTTCCAGGTTACGGTTGGTTAAAATCGTATAATTATATTCTTTAACGTATTTATCCACGTCAAAATATACCGTACCATTCACTTCATAGGCAAAGCCGTTCTTCATAATTTCCTGAACCATTTCTATCTGTTCAGAAATATGTCCAGTAGCAGTTGGTTCTATGCTTGGTGGTATGGTATTGAACATGCGGAGCACATCATGGAAACCCAAGGTATATTTTTGCACAATCTCCATGGGTTCCAATTTCTCCAATTTAGCCTTTTTAGCAAATTTATCATCCCCTTCGTCATTGTCTCCTTCCAGGTGACCGGCGTCGGTAATGTTGCGTACATAACGTACCTTATAGCCCAAATGGACCAAATAACGGAAGATCAAATCAAAGGAAACAAAAGTCCTACAATTCCCTAAGTGAACATCACTGTAAACAGTGGGCCCACAAACATACATACCAACCAAATTGGGATGAATAGGCACAAATTTCTCTTTCTTGCGCGTAAGGGTATTGTATAATACAAGATTATGCTCCATAATGAATTGTTGCTGCTATTATTTTTGTCTAAAGAATATTTGGATCGGCACACCGCTGAAATCAAAGTTCTCCCGCAATTTGTTTTCAATAAAACGTTTATATGGATCTTTGATGTATTGCGGTAAGTTACAGAAGAAGGCAAACATAGGTGATCTGCCTGGCAACTGCGTTACATATTTAATCTTAATATATTTTCCTTTTGTTGCTGGAGGTGGATATTTTTCAATGATCTCCAACATCACATCATTCAATTTCGAAGTAGGGATTTTCTTGGTTTTGTTCTCATAGACTTCCATCGCTGTTTCCACCGCTTTGAAAATACGTTGTTTCTCCGTTACGGAAGTAAAGATGATCGGAACATCCGTGAAAGGTGCAATCTTGCTCTTGATGGTATCTTCAAATGCCTTTGCCGTTTTATGATCTTTCTCAACTGTGTCCCATTTATTCACCAAAAGTACGATACCCTTTTTGTTTTTTTCTGCCAAGTGGAAGATATTAATATCCTGCGCCTCGATACCATCCTTAGCGTCGATCATCAAGATTACGACATCCGAATCTTCCAAGGCTTTGATGGTACGCATCACCGAATAGAACTCGATATCTTCGTTTACCTTTGATTTACGGCGAAGACCTGCTGTATCTACCAATAGGAATTCATGCCCAAATTGGTTATAATGAATACGGATCGAATCGCGGGTTGTTCCGGCAATAGGAGTTACGATATTTCTCTCTTCACCCAATAAAGCATTGGTCAAGGAAGATTTACCCACATTCGGACGACCTACGATGGTGAATTTTGGCAATTCTTCTTCTTCCTCATCCTCTACATCCAGCTCTTTTACCAATTCATCCAATAACTCTCCTGTACCAGATCCGGTCATGGAGGAAATATTATAAACTTCACCCAATCCCAAAGAATAGAATTCGTGGGTATCGTGGGTTTGCTTTGCACTATCAACCTTATTGGCAACCACAAAAACAGGTTTGCTGCTCCGTCTCAATACATCGGCAATTTCATCATCCAAATCGGTGATTCCTGTTGTGGCATCCACCACAAATAAGATAGCGGAAGCTTCATCGATAGCGATCAATACCTGATCACGGATCGCTGCTTCGAACACATCGTCCGAGCCATGCACGAAACCTCCCGTATCGATTACGGTGAACCGCTTTCCTACCCATTCCGCCTGGCCATAATGACGGTCGCGCGTAACGCCACTAAAGTCATCAACGATCGCCTTCCGACTCTCCGTCAAACGGTTATATAATGTGGATTTACCGACATTCGGTCTTCCAACAATTGCTACAATATTTGCCATATTTATTATTTGATTGTTACCTCACGGCAACATTTTTCAGGTACCATGTAAATTGCAAAGTTACGCAATAAGTTTAGTTTTTAGATAGGGATAGACAAAAACTGCTCCCAAAATAATGACTTCCCCAAAATAAAAGCCGGTACTCATGGCTTCGCGTTGACCAAAAATCAACAAGGCGAGGATTATTCCATAAACCGGCTCTAGGTTAGTGGTCAGAGCCACCGTAAAAGCAGACAGTTCCTTCATGACCGCAACGCCTAACACATAGGCAAAAGCCGTACATACCACGCCAAGAAGCAACAAATACATGAGATCTTTTTGACTCAGGATCATCTGGGAATCAAACTGCCCGGTATACAACAATAAACCACTGACCACCAAAAACGCGCCGATCATTTCATAGAAGGTAATGATGCTTGGACTCGCTTTCTTTACCATCCGTGCATTCAATATCGAGAAAATACTGGCACAGAAGGCACAGGACAGCCCGAAGACAATTCCCCAGAAATATTTGAACTCAAATTTGAAGATAAGGTATATCCCGAATATGATCAACAGACCTACCAGCACATCCGAAATGGCGATCCGCTTTCGATTGATGATCGGCTCCAAAATCGCGGTAAATAAGGTTACTGAGGATAGCGTCACCAAGGTGACGGATACCGTTGAGATTTTGATGGCATGGAAAAAGAGCACCCAATGCAATCCAACCAGCACACCCACCCCAAGATACTGCCAGATTTGTTCTTTGGAAACCCGAATGGTTTTCTTTTTATAAAGGAAAAATACATAAAGGGAAATCGCCGCGATCAAAACCCGGTACCAAACCAGGTGCAGTGCAGAAACGGAGATCAATTCACCGAGAACCCCAGTAAAACCCCAGATAAGGACCGTAAAATGCAATATGAGAATATTGCGGTTAACAACAAGTTTCATGGTTTGGCCTATTTAGGCGCCTTCTTTAAAAGATAAAAACTGATGAACAAGAATATAACGTTCGGTATCAATACGGAGATCAAGGGATCCAACCCTCCTTTGATGGAGAACATACTTGAAAACCTTTCCAATACGATATAGATACAGCTCAAACCTATCCCTATACCCAAACTCAAACCAATACCTCCCCGAACTTTCTTGGAAGAAAGTGCTACCCCGATCACCGTTAGGATAAATGCAGAAAATGGATTGATGATACGTTTATATTTTTCCAGGAGCAGGTCGTTCATCATCCCTGTTCCTCGAATCTCTTCTTTACTGATTCGGGTTTCCAATTCTTCCTGACTCATGGTCGTGAAGATATTCTCATAGACCTCAAAATCCTGCGGACGCATATCCAAGGTGGTATCCCGTTGATCACCTGACTCCATTCTTTCGGCCAGACCATCGATATGGCGGGTGGTAAAAGAGGCAATACTCCATTTATTCTTGGTAGAATCCCAGGTTATCCGTTCGGCCATCATCTTCTCGATCATCTTGTCCCCATCGAACTTCTCCAAGGAAAAGTTATAGCCCACTTTGGCCTTATAATCAAAGGATCCCATATAAACATAGGTATTCGAATCAATCTGCATGTGGGTTGAGGTGGAAGTTCCTTCCACTTTATTCGGCTTCACATAGACATTTTCAAAATTTACCTTGACCTTGTTGGTAAAAGGTATCACGTAAATATTGGAGACCAGGGTCATCGCACAGATCAATCCGGAACAGATCAGATACGGGCGAAGCATCCGGTTAAAGCTCATCCCTCCACTGAGGATAGGCACGATCTCGGTTTGATCGGCCATTTTGGAGGTAAAGAAGATCACCGCAATAAAGTTAAAGAGCGGCGTCAGCATATTGATGAAGAAAGGTAGACTTCCTAGCGCATAATACTGCAGGAAGACCTTCGACATCGGTGCTTTGTATTTATTGAAATCATCGATCTTCTCCGAAATATCAAATATGATGATAACCACACAGAAGATGGCTACCGTGAATATAAAAGTAGAAAGGTACTTTTTAATGATATAACGATCGATAATTTTCATACCAATTGGCTTATAATCTCTGGCCTAATTTCACGACCATTTTGTTCTTCCATTCATAAAACGTGCCATCAAGGATTCGCTCGCGGGCTTCGTTCACCAACCAAAGATAAAAATGTAAATTATGTAAGGAAGCAATCTGTGCCCCTAAAATTTCTTGGGATCTGATCAAGTGACGTAAATAGGCTTTGGTATGGATCTGATCCACCAAAAGATCACTCTCCGCCTCGATCGGCGTAAAATCATCCTTCCATTTCTCGTTCTTGATGTTGATGATTCCCTCGCGGGTAAACAACATCCCATTACGGGCATTCCTGGTCGGCATCACACAGTCGAACATATCGATTCCCAAGGCGATGTTTTCCAGAATATTCACAGGCGTACCAACGCCCATTAAATACCTCGGTTTTTCTTTTGGTAGGATATTGGTCACCACTTCGGTCATGGCATACATTTCCTCTGCTGGTTCTCCTACGGAAAGACCACCAATGGCATTTCCTTCCCGCTCGAAAGAGGCGATCACTTCGGCCGATTTCTCACGTAGATCCTTATAAACCGAACCCTGAACAATAGGAAACAAGGTCTGCTCATAGCCGTATAATGGCTCGGTGCTATCAAATCTATCGCAACAACGCTTTAACCAACGGTGGGTCATATCCAAAGATCTTCTGGCATACCGATAATCGCAAGGGTATGGCGTACATTCATCAAAAGCCATGATAATATCAGCGCCGATAACCCGTTGGGTATCCATTACATTCTCTGGAGTGAACAAATGTTTCGACCCATCGATATGCGAGCGGAAGGTCACCCCCTCTTCCTTGATTTTACGAACCTCGGTGAGGGAATATACCTGATAGCCTCCCGAATCGGTTAGGATCGGGCGGTCCCAGTTAATGAATTTATGCAGGCCACCAGCTTTGTTCAATACCTCCAAACCTGGACGAAGGTACAGGTGGTAGGTATTTCCTAAGATGATCTGTGCTTGAATATCATTGACCAGTTCATGTTGATGTACCGCTTTTACGGTTCCTGCTGTACCAACAGGCATGAATATCGGGGTTTTTATGGTGCCGTGCGCGGTTTCGATCTCACCGGCTCTTGCTCTTGAATTTTTATCTTGTGCCTGAAGCGTGAATTTCATATTTATCCTTAATCGTCGGCAAAAATACTATAAAATTTCGAGCCTATGCTAATTCCGCTATTTAATTAGTATTTATTAACATCCCAAAGACATTTTAGGTCGAGAACCTGTATCTTTGACCCTAATTTATGCCATTTAATTTCGATATCTCCTTTAATTACTTCCATATTCCTTATGGACTGCTGTTATTGCTGTTGCTGTTCCAGCTATATTTTATCCTGTTTGTTTATGGGAGGCTCTCTAGGTATAAGGTAAAATCCTATCAGGAGGCGACTGAAAAACCTGCGGTCTCCGTGATTATATGTGCCCATAACGAGCAGGAAAACCTACAACAATATTTGGGAAGTATTCTAGAGCAGGAATATCCGGAATTTGAGGTCATTGTGGTGAACGATTGTTCCAGCGATGAGACCAAATGGGTATTGAAGGAATTTTCCAGCAGGTACGCCCATCTTCGGGTAGTGGAGATCAAGGAACATATCCAGCTGAAGCATAGCAAGAAATTTGCACTTACCATGGGGATCAAGGCCGCCAAACATGGCCTTCTGCTGATGACAGATGCAGATTGTCAGCCGATGAGTCGGCAATGGTTGGCAGAAATGGCTGGAGCCCTGCAAGGAAAAAAAGAATTGGTGTTAGGTTATTCGCCTTATTTCAAATATCCCGGTTTTCTGAATAAATTGATCCGATTTGAAACCACGCATACGGCGATGAGTTATTTGGCGTATGCATTGAAGGGTGATGCCTATATGGGCGTTGGTAGAAACCTGGCCTATACCAAGGAATTGTTCTTCAAGGGAAAAGGGTTCAATGCACACATGCACATCAAATCGGGGGATGATGATCTTTTTGTGAATGCCAATGCCAATCGGAATAATGTGGAGATTGCCATTCATCCGGATGCCTTTGTGGAATCAGCACCAAAGACAACCTGGAAAAGCTATTATAAACAGAAGGCTAGGCATGCGGGCGCATCCGTATTGTACAAAGCCCGTCATAAAAGCATGTTGGGCATTCAATTGATCAGTGCTGTGCTATTCTATAGTTTATTGTTGGTCAGTGTTATTTTATTGCCTAGTTTCTGGTATGTGGCGTTGGCGGCTTACCTGATCCGATTGTTTTGCCAGCTTTTGGTCTTCCGGGCGATATATAGAAAACTTCAGGTGTCTGACCTGTTGGTCTGGCTCCCTATATTAGATTTGTATTATTATTTTTATATCTGTTTTAATGGTTTATTCAATAGGAATAAGAAATTGAAGAGCTGGAAATAGATAGGTAATTCGTTTAAAATTAATTTGTTCATCGTGAATCCAACAGTAGATATTATTTACCAATACTTTCCGAAGCTTACGGAAAAACAGAAAGAGCAGTTTGCCAAATTGGCGGAGGTTTATCCATTCTGGAACGACCAGATCAATGTGGTTTCCCGCAAGGATATAGAGAGTCTTTATTTGAAGCATGTGCTACATTCGTTGGCGATCGGGAAATTCGTTGGGGAATTGGCACCGAAGACAAGGGTTTTGGACGTGGGTACTGGCGGAGGATTTCCTGGAATTCCTTTGGCGATTTTATTTCCGGAAGTGCAGTTCCATTTGGTGGATTCGATCGGTAAGAAGATCAAGGTGGTAAGGGAAGTAGCAGCGGCTTTGGGACTAACGAACGTGGAAGCGGATCATATGAGAGCGGAGGAACTGGATTATAAGTATGATTTTGTGGTTTCTAGAGCGGTGACTAGATTGGGAGATTTTATCCCTTGGGTAAGGAATAAGTTTGAGAAAAAGGATAAGAATGGGATTCCGAATGGGATTTTATATTTGAAGGGTGGGGATTTGAAGGAGGAAATCAAGGAAGCAAGGGTTAAGGCGGAATTGCATAAGATCTCGGATTTCTTTAAAGAAGATTTCTTTGATACGAAGTATGTGATGTACGTGCAGATGTAGGGGCGTCATTGCATTGGCTCTGCGTCATTGCGAGGAGGTACGACGAAGCAATCTTTCGGTATGCGGCGCCCTATGTCATCCTGAGCGTAGTTGAAGGATCTGTACGCTGGTATACGAACAGATGGTTCGACTACGCTCACCATGACATCGCTAAAGATTGCTTCGTTCCTCGCAATGACGCAAACCCTCGCAATGACGGGTAAAGTTCCTCGCAATGACGCAAAACCTCGCAAAGATTGCTTCGTTCCTCGCAACGCAAACCCTCGCAATGACCTACCAAACGACAAAGGCCTCTCAATCGAGAGGCCTTTGTTCGGAAATATATATTACTAATATTTTTAAAACTAAAAATTATCCATAAAAAATGGGTAAGCCCCCTTTATCGCACCGCTCAACCAAATACCCTTGCTTTGTTCCCAACCTGGGGGAGTCAATGGGAGCTGGTCGTAAAGGACTTACCCACGGCAAAATTAACAAATTTTTAATGTTTCCGAAAAGAAAATAGCATTATCCTGCTATCCACCTGAATCTCAGTCAAAAAATTACATCTTCTCTTCATGATATTCCCCTTTTAGCGCGAAATATCCAAAAACTCCCAACCCAATACTAATAATTGGCGTAAGAATAAACAGAATAATAATCCCAAACACCACATCTTCCTGATGACCGGACATGATTTTTGGCAATCCAAATTTTGCGATACAGAAATAGGCGGTCAGCAATGCCAGCCCGATCCACAACCATCCTAATATTTTTTTTAATCCTTCCATAATTAACTCAAATCTTTTGCAACCATATTTTTATTGATATAAAGCGCGCCGATGATGAAACTCACCGCCGAAATAATGATCGGGTACCACAGCCCTTCCAAATAAAAGGTAGGATCCCCAATGGTCTTGGCATTGGTCGCCAAATAGGTAGAAACTGCAGGCAATAATCCCCCGAAAATCCCATTCCCGATATGATAGGGCAAGGACATGGACGTATAACGGATCTTAACCGGAAATATCTCCACCAAGAAAGCGGCGATTGGCCCATAAACCAGAGTGATATAGATGATCTGAATAAAGATCAACAAGATCAGTTTGATGTAATTCCCCCCATTGATATGTACTGTTGTTTTATCCAAGGCCTTTACCTCTCCCTGAACAGCTTTTCCTTCCCTACTGATCAAACTTTTATGTTCTTCCTTTAAGGTAGTTCCATCAGAAAACACCTTATTGATGGTATGCACCTCATACATATCCTCCCCTTGCTGACTTTCCGAGTAATGTTCGGTTCTTGAAGCTACGACCTCTTCTTTTAGCACAGGGTTGGTAATGTTATACATGGCTTGGTAGATCGGTCTGTAGGTAAGCACCGCCAATAACATCCCCAGCAACATTACCCATTTCCTGCCCAGTCTATCCGACAATCTTCCAAAGACCACAAAAAACGGAGTGCCGAACAATAAGGCGATCCCTAGGATGGTATCCGCCTGATTGGATTCCAACATCATCACGGTTTTCATATAGCTCATGGAATAGAATTGTCCGGTATACCAGACCACCCCCTGCCCCATTGCCGCACCAAATAAGGCCAACAATACGAACTTCAGATTATATTTATTACCAAAACTTTCCTTCAATGGATTGGTAGAAGTCTTCCCTTCTGCCTTTGCCTTTTTAAATTCCGGCGATTCATCCATATTCTTCCGGATCAGGTAAGAAACATAGACCATCAGAATAGATAGCAGGAATGGAACACGCCAGCCCCATTGATCAAATTGGCTTTCCGTGAGGAAGAATTTGGTCAATAGGATCACCACCAATGAAATGAACAAGCCAAAAGTTGCGGTGGTCTGAATCCAGGAGGTCCAATAGCCCCGTTCTCCTTTTGGCGCATGTTCTGCCACATAGGTTGCAGCACCTCCATATTCTCCTCCAAGTGCCAATCCCTGCAGCAAACGCAATATCAATACGATCAATGGCGCCATAAATCCAATCTGTTCATAACTTGGAATACATCCAATGAGGAATGTAGCTCCTCCCATCAACATCAGAGTGACCATGAAGGTATATTTTCGACCGATGAGATCGCCCAAACGGCCAAAGAATAATGCGCCGAAAGGTCTGACCACAAATCCCGCTGCAAAGGTGGCCAAAGTGGATAAAAATGCTGCAGTTGGATTATCTGCCGGGAAAAACTTGGTGGAGATAACGACAGACAGACTCCCGAAAATAAAGAAATCGTACCATTCGATCAGGGTTCCCAGTGAGGAAGCCCCGATCACTTTCCAGATCCCCTTCTTACTTACTTGTTCTTGCATAGATGTATTAGGTTTTAGGTAATTTATGTTATTCAGATTTTAGGTAATTTGTGTTATTTAAATTTAAGGTATTTTGAATTATTTAAATTTAAAGTAGTTTGTATATTTTTCCTGGTAGGGATTGTATGAGGCCTTTAAGCTCCAATTCCAACAGCACGATGGCGAGTTTGCTCTGCGGCCAATCGCAGTAATTTGCCAATTCATCGATCAATGCCTGTCCTGCATCCTTCAGGTAACCAAACACTTTTTCTTCATCGGCATTCAAATCCTGGAGCATGCTTAATTGAACACCCGAATCCTTTTTTGGTTCAGACGGACTTTCCCAACGCATCAATTGCATCAGATCCTTGGAACTTCGGATCAGATGTGCCTGATGCATCTGAATAAGTTGGTTGCAACCATTGGAATACGGCTGATCCACATTGCCGGGATAGGCACATACATCGCGGTTATAGCTATTGGCAATATCGCCCGTGATCAATGCGCCACCCTTATCGGCCGCCTCCACGACCACGGTTACATCGGCCAAACCTGCAATAATACGGTTCCGCATAGGGAAATTGGTCTTATCGGGTTTCGTTCCGGAGGTAAATTCAGATAATAGACTGCCATTTTCCATGATCCTTAATGCCACCTCCCGATGTTCATAGGGATAGATCCGGTCCAATCCATGCCCCAATACTGCAACATTCGGAATGTTATGGCTATTCGCGGCTTTATGGGCAATAATATCGATCCCAAATGCCAATCCACTGCATACCAATACCTCGGCCCTTCCGATTCCTCCCAGGAGCTCTTCGGTAAGTTTCCGGCCATAGTTGGTTGCATTTCTCGTCCCGACTACGCTGACTACTTTCTGTTTATTATAATCCACCTTGCCTTTGCTGAACAAGAGCAAAGGTGCATCATCGCAATTACGGAGTCTACGGGGATATCGTTCATCTTCGAACCATAATACGTCGATCCCATGTTTTTCAGCGAATCGGTATTCGGATTCCGCCTCTTGCATATATTTCTTGGAAAGAATGGTTTCAACGACCTGTTTACTAATTCCCGGAATAGCGTTCAATTGCGATCTGGAACTTTGGAACAACGCATGTAGCGAGCCAAAATAGGCCAATAACAACTTGCAGGATTTAGGTCCGATTCCCTTTATTTTGGTAATCGCAATTTGCTCTATTGCATTCATTATTTCGGTTAGCTGGTATTAAATATAAGGATTCGATGTGCTTTCTGCAACATCTGTAAAACTTAAATGCTTAACTTTGTAGGAGTAAATTCAGCAATTATGGAAATGCAAGAACCTTTTGATATAGAAATTAATGGTGTGGAATATTCGGTTTTCCCGGATGAAAAGGATACTTATACGATTTTTAAGGATGGGAAGGAGTATGTGCAGATTATTAAGGATACAGAGACTAGCTGGTTGAAATTAAATCCGGAGACGGGCTTGCCGATGTTTGGTATGGATGAGGAGGTTAATTTGATTGGGGCGGAAATATTGAAGACTGAATAGAGAGTTTAAGTAATAGGCCCATAGGAAGGGGCCTCATAAAATTTTAGAATTAATGATAAGATAAAACTCTGCATTAATAATAATTTGGCTCCAAAAAAGCGAAGGAGAATACTTCTTTAACCTTTGTTCAATCAATGAAAGATCATATATCCGCTCGACGACTAGTCCCGGTGATGAAAAATAATAGAAGTCGGGAACATAAATATTTTCAAGATACTTTTTTTTGCTCTTTTCCATCCTTTGCTATTAAATTTTCAAATCCAATTTTTCAATCTCAAAATCTTTTTTTAGTACTGTATCATTCCATACTTCCCTTGAAGAAATTTTCCTATTTTGGATATCTAAGTTATTCAAAAATCTTTAAACAGATTAAAAAAGTACTCCTTGTTTTTTTAAATATTTTTCCATTAATTTTGAATTTTTTTTTCCAAGGTAAGACCCCAATTCTTCAGCTTTTTTATAAAGTTCAAAACTTTTTTTTAAATCTTTTTCAACGCCAATACCTCTTTCATAATAATCGGCCAAATTATTGTATGCTTCAGCATAACCATTATTTGCAGCCTTTTGCATCCAATAAATATATTTCTTATTATTATAATCTTCTTTGTCATTTTTTGTATAATTATTAAATTCGAACATTTGCGCATACCTATATTGCCCTTCTGGATTTCCGAGATAAGCACTCTTCCGGATTAAAGGTCGATATTTAGAATAGCTATCCTTTTTTTGACTACTTAGATTTTTTTTCGCGTTCTCCATCAATATATGGATTTCATCCAATGCTTCTTTTAATGCTTTACTTCCTTTCATATCAAAAAATATAATTTACTGGTTTTTAAAAAATTATAAGTTAATAATTCATTTATTCTCCCTAATTTAAGTAGAGTTTTTAATCAGTTATAATTTTGATAAGTTTTAAAAAAACCAATTTAAAATGAGATATCTTTCAGCCAATATCTTTAAATTTTATTAGAATTTAATCCCAATACTTTTAAAAGTAAATCCCATTGATCTTGATTAATTAGATATTCCTTTTTAATATAACCTATTAATTCACCAGATTGATATTGCAAAATCAATTGATTATTCTCATTAAGAATTCTTATTTCATCTCTATTAACTTTAATTCTATTGGTCATAGTATGGAAAAAACTACAATTTATAATTCCATCTTGAATAATAATTTCATTAATTGTAATTTTTGAATTTTTTGTAAGTGATTTAATAGAAAGGTAAATTCCAACCGAAACTAATAAACCACCGAGTGATCGGACTATTTCTTCACCCATTGTATAATAAATTATGATATTTATCAAAACCAAAAAACTTATAACTAAATAAAATTGCTTTAACAATCTCTTTTTTTTAAACGTAAAAACCATAATTAATTTCTCTTTATTTCAAATACTGGAAGCACAACCCTTGTATTATCACTTCGTACTAAATCACTTCTACTATTGATACAATGTAAACTGTTTATCGATTGAAAAGCCTTTGAATTTTTGCTTTTAATTCATGCATGACTATTCTTCTAGGATACAGCTATTTCTTTGCTAAATTTGGTCTTTTATTTTAAACTTAATAGCTTCATCTTGGACGTTACGTTACAAATGTGGGCAGGAATTGCATTAAAATAATCTTTTTATTATCCAGGTTATTCTTCTAAAGCTTTTTTAATTATCTTTTTACAAATAGTAAAACCTAAAATTATCCCAATGCTTAATACAAAGTTATATGTAGTAAGATCATTTGGAAAATATTTAAAGTCAGTTGCCCTATTAAAGAAATAAAACAATAAACTAAGATTAAAATACCAATTAATTATTCGATTTATTATAATAAATTTTGACCATTTATTATTCATTTTTTAGATTTTAATTTTAGGATAAACTTAGTTATTTTACAAGTGGTAAAAACCAATGCAGTTAAAAATTCTATAATTAAAAACAATAAAACAATCTCATCCAAATAATCCCTTAATAAGGCGTGTATTATTGCAGTTGTACCGCAAATTAATGCACTAACTCGCGCAATATTTTCTATTACATCAATTTGATCATTTCTCATTTTTATTTATTTCTATAAAAATTACTCACGATTTTTAGGAGGATTATTTCTAAATTGGTTTTGATTAGCTTCAATCAGTTGGTTATATTTTCATATATCATATAGAGACGTGCTCCTTATAAATATAAGAAAATTAAATCCTTCATTATTATTAGGAAGTGGATTTAAAATAGGATTATTTATGGGAGGAGAGGTTATATAATTAGTCGGTCGGTCTGAACCTTAAAACATGTAATAGAAGATTAAGAAGAGGCCGAACATCCCAACAACAGAAATCACAACAAATGCAATTTCTGTAAGTAAAACAATGAGATTATCATTCATCCGTCCATAGTTCTATTGATTCATCATAAAGTTTATTAAAATCCATATTTTACTAATTTCCAATTACAATACCATTTTGATTGAGCGTTGTGTATTAAGCAATTTCCATTTCTTAAATATATTTAATGCCAAAATGAATATTTATTTTGATAGCACATATATGCCCAACTGCATATAAAAAAACTATAAATTTTATTTCATTGCAAAAAAATGGCTAATTTATTAACTTTACTGCATAATTAAATTGCTTATGGCACAGACAGTCGCACTAATATCTAAAAATATCAAACGTCTGAGAGAGGTTAAACATCTTTCCCAAAAGGAAGTGTGTGTAGAATCGGGTGTACCGCAAGGGCAATACAGCCGTATTGAGAATGGAAAGGTGGAACCCTCTATTTCTACTTTGGAAAAATTGGCTTCGGTCTTTGAAGTGGAAATAGCCGAGTTATTTAAGTCGGATGATCTGGAACAAGTGGTAAACATGCCTCTTATGCAAAAAATAAAAATGATTGATAATTTAGCCGCTGACGAACAACAAGCTTTGTTTAAAATGATTGATTTGGCGTTAGCTAATAAAAGAATGAAAGATAATTTACAAACTTTAATTGCTCAATAATATGTACACTTACAAGATACATTTACACAAGGAAATTGAAGGCGGATTTACGGTTTCTGTTCCAGCTTTACCTGGTTGTATTACTTATGGTGAAGATGTTGACGAAGCTATCGCAATGGCAAAGGAAGCGATTGAACTTTACATTGAAGAATTGCAGGAAAGAGGCGAAGTTGTTCCCGATGATAGCAATACACTGGAATACTCTTTAAGCCTTTAAACTGCATGAACCTAAGCCCTAAGAAACTTATCAAAATATTAAAACAGTACGGTTTTGTTTTCAAACGATCCAAAGGGTCGCACCAACTCTATTACAACCCTGTTACCAACAAAACGGTTATCGTGCCTGTACACAGTGACAAGGACATGAAAAAGGGCACTTACCTTGCCATCCTCAAACAAGCAGGTATTGATAAAAATGATTTAGACTAAAAAGTTCGTTATTGTGGGACATGCATTTCTACCTTTCTTTTCTGCTGGTAATTTTTTAGCAGGACTAAATGGAATCATTTCCGTTAATTTTTAAGCACTTTGGCATCAATTAATAGTCATTATTCTTTGTTTAACTCTATTCTAATATCTTCGATCTGTCTTGAGACTGAACTAATTTTATAAGCAAGTTTATTAATCATCTCTTGCACCTTTTCCTCATTATCAAGAACATTGAAGTTAAATAAAATAGCATCCATCCATAATTGTAAATCGTTAGGATAATACTTCAACATAAGATCGTAGACAGCTTCAATATCTTTTAAATCGTAGATGGAGAATATCGCTTCTGATTTAGACAATTGTAAAGCCTCCAGAATCAATTGACATATTTTATGATTGAGCAAATACTTCTCATCGACTTCTAAAATCAAATTAAAAAAGGAACAATCATCCTCTTTTTTTGCTTCGAGATCATCCAGTAACTTACTGATATCCTCTTCAGAAGCTTTAAGTCGTTCTTTTATATCTAATTATGTTTATCATTTGTTTTATTTTTATCCAACAATCTAGGTATTTGATCAAATGATATTTTTTTGCTCGTTCTAATCCATTATAATAATATCAATACCATCGTCATTTATATCCAGTCTTTTATTGCCTTACCCATCTTTGTCTAGCATTCCATTTTCAACTTCATTTTCCAACCTACCCATTCTAAGTACATTCCACTTATTTTTATGAATGAACTTCGTGTTGCTTAATCAGAGTACTTAAGCTGTTTATTCATAGACTCTTGCCGCCAATAAGATTTCAGAAAAAACCTTCCATGAAGGAACCTCATGAGTCCTATCCACGGAATATCCCAACAAACCCTCAATAAAACTCGTCAAGTCATTATTTTCCCAATCTTCTGGTTTTTCCTCAAGACTTTTTTTCAATAACTTAAGAAACTCTATAAATCCATATTTGGAACTGACATTTTGTGTGTGTTCATATATATCCATTTTCAAAGCGATTATTAACGTATTTCAATTGATACTCCTTGATTTGTTGTAGTAAATTTAAACTTTATTTTATGGGAATTGCATTCAACTTCTGATAATTGACGGGAAGACCTGCATCTTGAAAAGCCTTTAAACCTCTATTATCTAACGTATAAATTAGTCCACCTTTTTCAACTATCCTTATCGGAGCTACTGCATCAGGCGAAATAGCTCCGCTCTTCAACTTTTGCGTGCAGGAAGTGACCAAGCTCTCCGAGAAGGACAAGGAATATATTTTCGTGACCCTCGATTCACTCATCAGGGATTTTAAAAAAACATACGCTAAATAACAAAAGCCCGGCAAATCCGGGCTTTTGCTATTATAAAAATTCTTGTGGAATGTTTTTAAACTGTTCTTCTTTATCCCACTTTTCAGGTTTTTCCTTTGGCTCAAACCAATTTGCACCTTCACTTATCCATTTTTCCCTATATCGTTTTATTGCTTCTATTGTGTAATCTTCATTACTAAACTCCACACCACAACAAGGACAAATTTCATAAGTAGGACAATTACCGTCTTCCCCCCAAGGTAAATCTTCATTATATAGTCCACAAACTCTACAATTATGGTCGCTCATTTCTATATCGTTTTATTGCCCTAACCAATATTTCATACCGTCCGTAGGTCTAAACATAGTTCTTGGAACTCCATAACACCAAATGTATTTGTTCCCGGATGATCTTTTAAAATATCGCCATTGGTTCTTGTTTTAATTAAAGTTTCTGCTGGTGAATTGTGCATAAAACTCTTAGCACCTTCCACATACTGTTTGGCATTTATAAACTTTGGAAATTCCGCTCCTTGTTTCTTCCAATGCCCAAAAGCATTTTTTACAGAACTCATCTTACTTGTTGATGTCCAAAGCTGAGTTCCCGTCTTAGCGGCAATATTTGCATCTCCTCGGACAGCGGCACCTCCAACTTTTCCTATAGGAAAGATGCTTGCAGCCCTAAAATGGCACCTCCTAAACTCATGCTATTACCCATGATGTCCTTACCTCTGAAAGCGTAGGTAATACTGTTCAGAACATGGGTTGTGGGAAGGTATTGGTTTACTTGGTCTAAAACGTACATAAACTTATCAGCAATGCTTCCGGTACCATCCCCTCCATAGTTCCTGCTCTCAAAGCGGTTCGGTGCAGTAACAGTAACCTCATCTATAGCTACGACATCTACATCTTCTCTATACGTCTGCATATAATCCGTATTGGCAGATAGCGAATCCAATCCAAAGGGATCTGTATATCCTAATGGATTATTTAAAACATAGGTATAGGCCGATACCCCTTAATGGTTCTCCGCCATTGGATCCACCACTTTCCACCTACCTATCTCTGCGTCATAGAACCTTGCACAGTAGCCCCAGAAATTCCCAACCATTAAGGCTGGGAATTTTCAATTTTAAATAAGGATTTTTTAGTTGTCTTGTGTGTAACAATATTTTTGATACATTACCAAACACCTGGAATTTTTATTTATTTTTCTGTTGTTTCTTTATTGCTTTTTCATAAAACGGAGCAATTTCCAATATAATCTTTTCTCCATTTCGGAAAACCTGTATTATAGAATCTCCCTTTACTTTACTGATAGAATCTCCAACTTGCATCTTTCCCCAAAAATATGGATGAATTCCTCTACTCTTATTATTAACAAATTCAATCATAGAAGCATTGTGATTAAATTTATCATAATATTTCCTTTCAACTTTTCCATTATAGGAATCCTCAATTTCTAAATTATAATTTTCTTTCATCATTGATAATTTATCCTTTTTATAAATGAATTTAAAAACTAAAAAAAGACATAATCCTATCATTAAAACAAAAACTATCGGATGAACCTTTATTCCTCTTTGCTTTTCCATTTCAAGGTAACTATAGTTTTAAAACCTATATTCTCGTAGAACTATCACAGCACCAGCAGAGATTCACTTGTTGACTTCAAGTCTATTTCCTTGAGAAAAACATAAACCAGATCTGCTTAAAGACAAAGAACGGCTATCATTGGAACTTCTCCTAATTCTTCTAAAAAGAAAAAAAGCTGTAAACTTGAAGCGATCACAAATACGAAGCCAAATACCTACTCATTCTACCTAAGCTATCTTGAATATAAAGGTTTCCCCGGAAACCTATCAGCTCCGTTATCACCACAGGTAATTAGAAAATAAAACAATATAAAAATGTACAACTATATTGTTATCCTCCATACAATGTGCAACTTTCCAGAGCCTTTAAAGTTTTGCTCTTTGTTTTTACTCTTTATCTGGCTTCAATTCTTAGACATAAGAATAACCTTTAGTGTATGATAAGATAAATTGAAGAAAGGTCTAAAGGACCTACATCTGTCCATTTAGGATGGCTATGGTTATTTTCACGTAATTGTTGTCTTGTTTTAAATATTTTCGCCATCAAAAGGGAAATCGACACCTTTATCTATTTTAACTCAATATAGTTCCTCTTGGCATTATCAACATTCCAAAAGCGGCAAACAGCAAAAGAACAATTGCCAACACGCTTAAAAAGTAGTAGACACCTCCATATTGCGATACAAAAAACAAGCTTTGGATCGAAGAAAAAAGCAAACTAACCAACATTATCCAGTTCCAAATATTCAGAAATAATTTTGCATGTTCAACATTGCTTACAAGAGCATAAACAACTTCATTCCTATATGTTACGGTCAATATGAACAAAATGATAGCAAAAACAAAGTTTATCTTATATAACATCATATTAGTAGCCCATTAGTTTAATTCCAAACTTATATTGGTCATTAGTATTATGACTTAAGTAGAGTTTTTAATCAGTTATAGTTTTGATAAGTTTTAAAAACCGTTAATAGTTAATATAATGGTATAGCAGCTATATTTCTTTTTGTATTTCATTTTTAATTTCATAAATTTTTGATAGCTCTGCAGTTAGTCTTTCTTCCAACTCAATTATTAAGGCAAGGGCTCTGTTATTATCCGTCATTACGTTGTAATTAAAGTATATTGCTTCCAAATTCAAGTCTAAATTAGATTTATGTTGTTTTAAAAGGATATCGAATATTTTAGCTATATCCTCTAACTCAAAAGAATCATATATCGATTCTGTCTCAGAAATCTGTAGTGCAGCTGTCATAATTAAAATTAATCTTATGTCGTTTAAATACTTTTGATCAACGTTATTCAAATAATTGAAGAATGACGTATCATTTTTAGTTCTACGCATTAAATCATGAGAAATCACATTTATGTTTCTTTCATATTCTGTTAATCTCTCTATAAAGTTGTTTAGGTTTATCATCGTTTCGTTGTTTTTAGTTTGTCATGAATGCGTTCAGCTTGGTCTATTAATTTTTTCATATCCTAAGCTATCTTGTCACCTTTCTTTGCCAGCTCAGTTAATTCTTTTCTCGTTTTTTTACCATATTTAGGATTATATGATTTGCCCATTTTCAACCTTCCGGGACCTTCAACACCCAACTTCTTTCTGTCCGAACTACAATAATACCGTTTGATGAGTCAATTCTTGAAAAAAAATCTTTCTCATCTAACCAAAAGCTTTGAGATAGGCCTCTATCTCCATCAACTAAATAAAATTGAGAATAATCTGTATCAAGATTTAACTCATAACTTCTATACAGCATATTCATAAAACACGAACTTAACATAAATATGCAAAGCAGATAAACCTCTAATCCATTCATAATCTTCGAACACCTTTACTCTCCTTAGGTTTCGTCTATCTTTATCCCGATCATAATGAAGAACTTTAAGTTTACTTCTCTCAAAAGCATTTAATTTATGCTCGTAAATGCTTTTTGTTAAAGATTCATATCATATGCCGCTACCAACGCGAACGCCTTCCGTGGAAGTGGCCTCCAAGCTGGTCGATGCGCTCATCAGAGATTACAAGGCTAGGAAAACATATGAGCAATAAAACAATAGTATCAACCTTTTTCAAGATTGGCTCCATTGTTTACTATACTAGTCTTCTGCATTATCGAAATTAAGGAGTGTATTGTTTTAAGACATTTACTTTCTTATCATTATTCATAGCTGGCCAAATAACTATACGATAAAAATCATCTCCTTCATCCCCCTCAACAGTCGTCAATCCTTTTGAATAAACCCGAACACTATACAATCCCGATGGCAACTCAACTTCTTGAACTACACTTGATGTAGGACAGTCCTGAACTTGTAAAATACCTGTCTCAATATCGATTTTACCTTCAACAACATGATCATACTCATCTAAGTTCCCAATATTAGATCCATCATTCTTTATCTCCAATCGCCCTTTTACCGGACCATAACATTCTGTTCCTACAGCTAAAAACCCCTTATCAGAGGCCATTCTTTGATAAAAAGCGGTGTCTGTCCATAAATCGCCATCAGAATCTTCATCAGCCCCATCAGTCAAGTAAAATTGACTATACTGGGTATAAAAATCTAAAGGGTATACATCCTCATTAATCATATTTTTACAAGAGCTAAGATTTAATAAAATCAATAAAACAAACAACATAAAACTCCTTGAATATCAAACTCATAATTAATTCAAACTTCGTTTTATAAATATAATTTATAAAACCTACTTAAACATAAATTTTGGTTGATCAATATTGGCATCGCACTGAAAGCAAGGTGAAAGTATACCGAAAGTATGTAAAATGTATATCAATTATACTAACAACATACTTTCAAATTAGAAACACCTTTCATTCATAAAGTTTTAAACCAATACCCACTTCAAACCCTTTTAAACCTAGAATGGAATTTATTTTTAATGAATAATTGATGTTCTTAAAGGGATAATATTTAGTAAATTTTCAATGGTTCAGCTGTTGAATTTGAAAAAATCATATCGTATTACCGTGAAAACGATAAAAATTTAAAAGGTGCAGACCGAAATGACTAACAATCCCTTAATTTCATTAAAAATAGATGATAAATATAGTATTCTCATCTGCAAAAGGCAATGACGCTTTGAATGGTCAAATAATAATTTGGTTATGAAACATGATTATATTAATCTTCTTAAAAAAAATTTAATTTGTAGGAGTTTTATTCAACACCTTTTTATTGGCTTCAATATAATCCCAATGCCAACCTAACCGTTCTTTCACTTCTTTGAAAATCCGGGGATGAAGTAATTCAATTTCTTCACTCCCATAAATATCCTTATAAGATTCAACAAATTTCATATCTAGCTGTCTCCGCAAAAAGATCACAGCGTTATATCCCCACTGAAGTTCGTCCGGAGAAACATTGTCATGATCTTCAATGACCTTCGATATTTCACCGTTTTTAATAAAAAACACAAAATTCGTCGTATTACCTCCCATCTTTGCGGATAAGTATTCTTCCTGTAGTGAATCAAGATCAATAAAATCAAAACCATCAATTATTGATTCTAATAGATTCACCTTTAATTTGGATTGATAAAAAGAACCAGGAATTTCATCTATTTCTCTTATTTCAAATTTTTGATATAAATAATTGCCATCATTATCTAGGGTGTATAATTCATCTGAGAGATCTTCAGGAGTAATTGATACAACGATTACTTTATCAAAACTTCTAATACTGTTTGAAACTTTTTCAACCTTTTTATATTTAAATACCTCATCTTTAATTCCTATTGTTTGAAGCATCAAACTCTTTTCATCAAGGCCTTTTATTAACAACATTTGCCAATCCAGATTAGCTATATCCCATACCTTAAGTGTGTCGCCATTAATTTTAAATTTCGTTTTGGAGCCAATCAACATCGGTATTCCATTATCTGAATTATTCCTATCAAAAAAACCAGGTTTATAATTACAAGAATCCCCATAGAAATAAAAGCCATTTGAAAAAACACCGAAAAGGTTACGAGTTGGATATACATCGTGTGGTGAATTTTCCATGACCCGATCTAAACTATGGTTTTCAAATACCATATCGATTGCCCACCTTCCTTGTATATCCTCGCTGCTGAAGCCTTTCTTTTTTTGATGGCAAGACATGAGCACCAAAAGAGCTATTTGCATCAAAATAACTGTGTGGAGAAATTTCATATTATACAATTAAATAGTAGTATTGGTCCAGTTTGCTCATAAACACTATATTATACCACTTTTGATCATGAATAATTAATATATGTGCACTCAAGCAAGATTATTTCAAGAAAAAAATATGCTTAACACTTTATTTATTATAAAAATATGAAGTTTGTTTATAAATATGAACGCCATTTTATCAAAAGGTGTTTAAAATATTACTGAAGTAAACACATCACAATGTAATTAAGATTACCATCACAGATTCCTCCTTAGGTACAGTATCCAGCAATCCGCAAAGAATTCTAATCACATATTAGATATTTTTCGTTTATTTGTAATCCGAATTAACACGAATCTATGAGTTGGTTTAAAAGAAACAAAGCAGGAATACAAACTGCGACCGAACATAAAAAGGAGGCACCAGATGGGATGTGGAATAAATGTCCGAACTGTAAAAAACCACTTTTGAATGTTGAGCAAGTAGAAAATAAATACGTTTGTCATTATTGCGATTACCACATTAGAATTGGCTCTACGGCTTATTTTTCTGTATTATTTGACAATAACGAATACACCGAACTATTCCCTAACCTAAAAGCTGGAGACCCTTTAAATTTTATCGATAGCAAGCCTTATAAGGATCGCTTGGTAGAAAGTCAGGCAAAAACAGGATTGAACGATGCTTTGCGCTCTGCTGTAGGGAAGCTTGATGGACAGGAAATTGTGATCGCTTGTATGGATTTCTCTTTCATCGGAGGTTCCATGGGTTCTGTTGTTGGTGAAAAGATCGCGAGATCAATCGATTATTGTATCGAACATAAACTGCCTTTTATGCTGATCTCCAAATCCGGAGGTGCACGTATGATGGAAGCCGCTTTTTCATTGATGCAAATGGCGAAAACATCGGCTAAACTGGCTCTTCTTGCGCAAGCAAAACTACCTTATGTTTGCTTATTAACAGATCCTACAACTGGAGGTGTTACGGCATCTTATGCGATGTTAGGTGATATTAATATCGCAGAACCAGGTGCATTGATCGGTTTTGCAGGTCCTCGTGTGATTAAGGAAACCATCAAAAAGGATCTTCCAAAAGGATTCCAGACTTCGGAGTTTGTATTGGAGCATGGTTTCTTAGATTTTATTGTAGATAGAAGACAATTGAAAGATAAAGTAGCTACTTTCTTGAAATTAGTGAAGTAGGTATAAATATTATTGGTTTAAATACCACTAACAACATAAGGCGATCAATATTGATCGCTTTTTTTGCTTTAATCCTACTTGCATAAAGAAGCCTCTAAAGAAAACATTACTTTTTCAAATACTTCAGAAAACTAAAAGGGCGTCTCTTGTTAATATAATACAAGTTTTCTTCATTTTCAAAGGCTTCCCTTTCAAAGGAGATATGCACATAGGCTTGAAGAAAATTTCGGTACTGTACAAAGCGGAATAGAAATTCCAAAAGATAGAGGATATAAAAAGGCAGAATCAACAATTCCAATGCTTGCGAAAGGTGAATCCTCTCATGGTTGATCAAAACTTTATCTGATCGATTCGCCAGTTCTCGCAAAAAGATAAATGGAAATATCGTGATGGCCTGCGCTTTTCCGGCAGAAAAAAAACGCGTCCAAAACTTACTCACTATAATTTTCCCTTTCATCGATCAGAATATGCTTTTTATAGAATTTGCACAATAACTATGTTTTTCGCTATAAAAATATAGCTTTTTTTTAATTTCAAAATTGATTGTATATTTGTTATAATCACCAAAAGCATTAATTCATGCCATATAAAGAACGCGAAATCAATAAATTGTACTATACAATGGGGGAAGTTACCGAAATGTTCGATGTAAATGCCTCACAAATCCGTTTTTATGAGCGTGAATTTGATATCCTACAACCTAAGAAAAACAAAAAAGGAAATCGATTATTCACTCCAGATGATATCGCCAACCTAAAGATCATCTTTAATCTTGTCAAAGATAAAGGGTACACCCTTCAAGGCGCTCGCGACTTTCTTAGAAACAATAAAAATGAAGCTAAGGAAAATCAACGGGTCGTGGATTCCTTGGAAAAATTGAAAAGTTTCTTGCTGGAAGTTAGGGATAGTTTATAATCTGAATATTGTTTATAAACGGATATACCATTTATTTTCCATCACCATCTCGGGTTCAACTCGACCACTTCCAGGTTCTCTATCCGATCCTGATTGATCTCAAAACGCATTAACGTTCTTTGCTTATGCCAACCCTGTTTTCCGGCTGCTCCGGGATTTAAATGCAGTAATCCCAATTTCTGATCAAACTGCACCTTCAAAATATGCGAATGTCCACAGATAAATAACTTTGGGGGATTCTTGCGGATCTCTTCCCGAACCAGTGGACTATATTTCCCGGGGTAACCTCCAATATGCGTCATCCAAACATTCACTCCTTCGCATTGAAAACGCAGATTTTCCGGATAGATCATCCTAATATTCTTTCCATCGATATTCCCAAAAACCCCTTTTAGTGGTTTAAAAGCCTGCAACCTTTCAATAACCTCCATGGAACCAAAATCTCCAGCATGCCAGATCTCATCACAGTCCTTGAAATATTCAAAGACCGCATCGTCCAAATAACTATGCGTATCCGAAATCAGTCCGATTTTCATATTAAAAAGCTAAAAAGAAAGGTTCTAATAAATGATTATAAGCATCTGAATAAATCCCTCGGCCCTTATAGATAATAAATTCTTCTGTTTTTGGCTGATTGGCCTTACGGGCAAAACTGATGATACAACGAAAACTATCCGAATCTTCAAAAGATCGGATATTGCATTGTCCATTCCATTCCAGGCCATGCTTAATCGCCTCATCTTTTAAGAACTGTTCCATCTCGATAGGAACTATCAGCTGAATCTGCCCATCCGCCTTTAATCTTTCCGAAGCAAACTTAATCATCCCTTTGAAAAAGGTATCATCCGTGTGTTTTGCAACTTTTTTCCGTTGATCAGGATTATGGAGGGAATTTAAATAGAATGGTGGATTGGACACAATCAAGTCGAACTGCAGTTCCGTTTGCCAATGAAAGATATCGCCATGAACGAGCTGCATCCTATCCTTGAAGGGCGATTGCTTAAAGTTCATGCCTGCGGTTTCAGCGGCCAGTTCATCAATTTCCACGCCACATACGTTCGCCTGCTCAAAACGTTGGGCAAGCATCAAGGCAATGACACCGGTACCTGTTCCGATATCCAAGATATCCATGGATTCCGGATTAACTGCTGTTCCATGATAAGCCCCTCCCTGCTGAAATCCGGCTGTTGCGCCCAATAAGACTCCATCGGTATTGATCCGCATCGGTACATTATTCTGATCTACAGCAAATTGTTTGAATTGAAAGACCTGTCCCAATATTAAATACGAGTTTCTAATTTAAACACGAAAAACTAATTCTTTAGTAAACGTTGGATCTCATCCAATTTCATCAAGGCTTCAACTGGCGTTAAGGTATTCACGTCCAGGTTGTTCAACATATCCCTGATTTTCTCCAGCACCGGATCATCAATAGCGAACATCTGCAATTGATAGGCCTGCTTTTGAATCTTCCGCATGCTATCCTTGATCTTTTCTCCGCCGGTGCGTTCCTGCTCCAAACGTTTCAGAATATCATTCGCACGGCCGATCAATTTCGGCGGCATACCTGCCAGTTTCGCGACATGTATACCAAAGCTATGTTCAGATCCTCCGGGAACCAATTTCCTTAGGAAGATCACTTTATTATTCACCTCTTTCACACTTACATTGTAATTCTTGATGCGGGGCATGGAATTACAGAGCTCGTTCAATTCATGGTAATGGGTGGCAAAAAGCGTCTTTGCCTGACAGCTCGGATGCCCATGCAGGTATTCTGCTATCGCCCAGGCAATAGAAATACCATCATAGGTACTCGTACCACGACCGATCTCATCCAAGAGGATCAAACTGCGGTCAGACAGGTTATTCATGATGCTTGCCGTTTCATTCATCTCCACCATAAAGGTTGATTCTCCAGAGGATAGATTATCCGAAGCCCCAACACGGGTAAAGATCTTGTCGACAATACCAATACTTGCTTCCTTCGCCGGAACAAAACTTCCGATCTGAGCCATCAATACAATCAGACCCGTTTGTCGGAGCAAGGCAGATTTACCTGCCATATTCGGACCGGTAATAATAATGATCTGTTGCGTTTCTGGATCCAAAAAGGTATCGTTCGTGATGTAATCCTCCCCAATTGGAAGTTTCTTTTCGATCACAGGATGTCTACCGCCTTTGATATCCAAAACACGAGAATTATTGATCTCAGGTTTTATATAATAGTTCTTTTCTGCGATCACCGCAAAGTTCAACAGCACATCCAACTTGGCGATCAATTGCGCATTGAGCTGGATGGGCTTGATGTAAGCCGCGATATCCTGCAATAATTCGGCATAGATCCTATTTTCGATGACCTGTATTTTCTCCTCGGCACCTAAGATCTGCTCTTCGTATTCTTTAAGTTCTTCGGTGATGTAGCGTTCTGCATTGACCAAGGTCTGTTTGCGGATCCAACTATCCGGAACTTTATCTTTATGGGTATTGGTGACTTCCAAATAATAACCAAACACATTGTTGAATGCTATTTTAAGGGATGGTATACCCGTAGCCTCCGATTCCCGACGTTGGATTTCCAAGAGGTAATCCTTCCCACCGAATGCCACCTTTCTTAGCTTATCCAGGTCCGCATCCACCCCATCTTCGATCACATTGCCTTTGTTCAATGCCACCGGAGGTTCGGCTTTAACCGTTTTTTCGATCTTGTCCCGAATAAGGAGACATGGATTCAACTGTTCGGCTATCATCCGTAGCGATTCGGTATCCGAAGCATTGGTCATCTCCTTCAGTTTTTCCACTGCATATAAGGCCCGCTTCAATTGGATAATCTCACGAGGATTCGCCTTCTGAAGTCCGATTTTACTGATCAGGCGTTCCAAATCACCCACCTGCTTGATCTCACGGATAAGCTCATCGCGTACATCCCGATGGTTATGGAAATATTCCACCACCTGTAGCCGCTCCTGAATTGCTTTTTCATCCTTCAAAGGCATGATGATCCAGCGTTTCAACAATCGGGCACCCATAGGCGATGATGTTTCATCCAGGACATCTGAAAGGGTACTGGCATTTTCATTGGCAGAACCGATCAACTCCAGGTTACGGATGGTAAAACGATCCAACCACATGTAGCGATCTTCCTCGATACGGGAAATATTGGAAATATGCTGCAGATTTCGGTGTTCGGTTTCATTCAGGTAATGGAGTGCGACACCAGCAGCAATAATGCCGATGTTCATGCGATCTACCCCAAAGCCTTTCATGGATTTCACCTCAAAATGCTTCAATAACTGTTCCTCGGCATAATCACCAGAATATGGCCATTCATCCAAGGTATAGGTATAGTATCCGGAACCAAACTGTTCCAGAAACTCTTTATACTGCTTCTTGGGAAGAATGATCTCCGTTGGCTTGAAACCTTGCAACAATTTATCGATATAACCCACATTCCCTTGGGCGACCAAAAATTCGCCGGTTGAAATATCCAAGAAGGAAACTCCAACGACCGATTTTTCGGTATAAAGGGAGGCCAGATAATTGTTTGATTTCTGATGAACGATGTTTTCATTGTAAGAAACACCTGGAGTTACCAATTCGGTCACCCCGCGTTTCACGATGGTTTTGGTCTGTTTGGGATCTTCCAATTGGTCGCATATCGCCACACGTTGTCCGGCACGCACCAGTTTTGGTAGATAAGTCTCTAAGGAATGGTGCGGAAATCCTGCCAATGCCGTTTCCGATTCGGTGCCATTACCTCTTTTTGTTAGAACAATCCCTAAAATTTTGGCGGCCTTCACCGCATCTTCCCCAAACGTCTCGTAAAAATCCCCCACTCTAAACAACAAAAGGGCACCAGGATATTTCGCCTTGATGGTATTATATTGCTGCATTAAAGGGGTTTGTTTCTTCTCTTTTGCCAAGATATGCCAATTTTGAATAAGATGTAAAAATAGCAGAATTATTAAAAAATACCTCTTATGTTTGCATAAAAATTCAAGGTTATGGCCATTAAGCGCAGTACCAAAAAGAATAAGATCAAACAAAACAACAGCAAAGGAAAATCCACTTTGTGGAGGAAGGTGGGTTACTATGCATTAAGGGGACTTATTGCATTTTTTGTGCTGTCTATTCTTTGGGTGATCGCCCTGCGTTTTATCAATCCTCCCATTACGTATCTGATGTTGACTAGGGGCTTTGAAAGGAAGGCTGCAGGGAAGGAATGGAAGATCGACAAGAAGTGGTTGGATTACGAGGATATCTCGGATAATTTGAAAAGAGCGGCTATTGCGGGTGAAGATGCCCATTTTTTGACGCATAATGGTTTTGATACGGAAGCGATCAAGCAGGCTTTTGAAAAGAATAAGGCAGGGAAAAAATTGAGGGGAGGAAGTACGATCAGTCAGCAAACGGCTAAGAATGTGTTTCTTTGGCCTGGAAGATCTTGGTTCCGGAAAGGATTGGAGACTTATTTTACGTTGTTGATTGAGGGTTTATGGAGTAAGAAAAGGATATTGGAGGTGTATTTGAATGTGATTGAGATGGGACAAGGTGTGTATGGGGCGGAAGCGGCTTCACAGTATTATTTCCATAAATCGGGGAAGAGTTTGACGAAGAAGGAAGCGGCATTGATTATTGCGGTGCTGCCTAGCCCGCAGAAATGGGACGCACGAAGGCCTTCTAATTGGGTAAATAGACGGGTAAATGCTATTGTGAGGTATATGCATGTTTATGAGATACCGGAGTAGATAGATGATAGACTTTGCCGTCATTGCGAGGAACGAAGCAATCCTAGCGCCCAACGTCATTGCGAAGTATTTTGAACGTCATTGCGAGGAACGAAGCAATCTTTAACCATGTCATGCTGAGCGAAGTCGAAGCATCTACATATGGTACCTGTACAAATCCTTCGACGCTGCTCAGGATGACATTAATCGAAAGATTGCTTCGTCGAGCCTCCTCGCAATGACGCATAGTACGAAATGTCTCAGTACCCCCAATGACTGCAGCCCGGACGCAACAAAAAAAACTACTTATAAATCTCCACCTTTACCTCTCCATCCTCCGTTACAGTTCCGCGATACATACCTTCAGTATTAAAAGGCATGGCCACATTTCCATTTGCATCCAAAGCGATCATTCCGCCATCACCGCCTAGCTTACCGATTTCATCGATTACCGCCTTACTTGCCGTTGCCACATTTTCCTTTCCATATTTCATCCTTGCAGAAACATTAAAAGCTGCAGAGGTCCGAATATAAAACTCCCCCCATCCTGTACAAGAAATTGCTGCTGTTTCATTATTGGCATAATTCCCTGCGCCGATGATCGGAGAATCCCCTACCCTTCCAAATTTCTTATTGGTCATGCCACCGGTAGAGGTTCCAGCCGCAAGATTCCCAGCTTTATCCAATGCCACGCAACCTACCGTTCCAAACTTTTCATCCTTAATAACAGGCGGCAAATTACTCTGCTGTCCATCATGATCCAATTCCATTCTTTCCTTATCACGTTCCAATGCCCGCTGCAATCCATCCCATCGTTGCTGTGTCCAGAAATATTGGGGATCAACGATCTCCAAGCCCTGTTTTTTAGCAAATTCCTCCGCCCCCTTCGCAATCATCATCACATGTTCCGATTTATCCATTACCGCTCTTGCTGCCTTGATAGGGTTCTTAACAATCGTAACTCCCGCAACAGCACCGGCCTTCAAGGTTTTTCCATCCATGATGGAAGCATCCAATTCATTCTTTCCCTGATTGGTAAATACCGCACCTTTTCCAGCATTGAACAAAGGCGAATTCTCCATGACTTCTATCGCGGCAATGACCGCATCCTGACTGGATTCACCGTTCTTGATCTTAGCATATCCCTTCTCCAATGCTTCTGTTAAAGCAGCGATATAAGCCTTCTCCAAGGAGTCGGTCATGTTCTTCTTCAGAATCGTTCCGGCACCTCCATGGATGGCCAACACATATTTCACTTCTTTTTTAGCCTGAGCCTGGCTATTATCCTGACTTCCCACCATCATTAAACAAGTTAGTAGCGTATATAGAATCTTTTTCATCATTAACTAATCATTTCCACAAATTAACCAAATATTGCCACAAAAAAAAGAGGCTGGATATCGAGTGATATCCAGCCTTTGGGTGCTTGTGTATTAATAGTTAGGTTATTTCTTTGTCACTGTCAATTTTGGTTTGGCATTTCCTTCCGATAGATCGACAACAAATTCATAGGTCGAATCCTTCGTTAAGGTCTTGCCAGCCAATAATCCTAAGTTACCCGGATCTCTACCGTTACTTCCATTTCCAACAAATACCACATCACTTGTCGTGGTCAATTCATTCTTGAATTCACCTCCCCATCCTTTTTGATGGAAGAATTTAAAGTTGATGTTATCCGTTTTGATGGATTTTCCAGCGATTACCGTTACACGGTATTTCTTGCCACCAATTGGCGCCATACAGATCGCATTATCTGGATTCCAGCCTACTTCATTCGAGGCTACCGTTGGTTTACCGATTCCTTCACCGATAATCCAAATAGCGCCGGTTCCGTCTGCATTTAAGCTCGCTAGGTTACTTCCGTTCATCGCTTCCGCGTAAATATATTCTTTATCGAAATTCGCATAGAAACGGTATTTACCGCTCATGGCGTTGAAGTAATATTTACCCCCATCCTCACGGATATAATCGGAACTGATACCCCATGCAGAAAGTCCTTCGATACCATCGATCGTAATCTCCTGCCCATTTTCAATCGTCAGATCAACACTGTACAGGTTGTCGTTTACCATTTTCATGCCCTCTCCATTGAACGCATAACCAATAATAAAAGGTGCTGCTTCATAAGTAAGGGTATTGAACGAAATGGTGTATACACCAGATACCGAATTGGAGAACGGAATATTCTGAGTGATCCCTTGCGTTATCATATCATTCTCCCAACCAAATTGAATCGGGTTTCCTGCAGCTCCAAATGCTGGTGCCTCTAAATAACCGTTCACTTTGAATGGTAGGTTTTCTGTTAATTCATACTTATTCAGAGCTACCCTGTTCATTTTATAGGTCTTGGTGGGTGTCACCAAATTGATATGAGGAAAATCAGGTCTACTGATCGTGATGGACTGGCTGGTATCGGCTTTCACCAATTCCACGTTTTCCAAGGTAAATTTCAATTCTGCGGCACCATTTGGAATATCCTTAAGAAAAGGCACAAATAATTTTCCAGTATATTCGCCATAATCTTTCGTACGGATAATCTTCTCGGCAACCACTTCCCCACTGAATAAAAGCTGAGCTTTCAACGTGGACAAGGCGACACCTTGGTCTTTAACATTGAGCGAGAAAGCAAGACTATCTCCGAAGAAAGCTGTTTTTGGCAGGTTCGTGATCTCCATGCTTGGTGACCCGCCACCAATTGGAACGATAAATTCATCCTCTTTACACGAGAACAGCAAGGTAAAAAGGCATAATATTGCGGTATAATTGATTAGTTTTTTCATTTTTTCCAAGTATAAGAAACTACCGAACTAGCAGGAACGGTATAGCCAAAATTGTTCTTACCATCCTCCAACACGATGAATGAATCAGCTCCAGAATGATTGGTAATCACGAAAGCATAGGATCCATCGGTGTTTTTAAATGCTGCATAGGTCAAATTACTGTCGGTATACCCTGTTGTACCAATACGAACAGCTCCAGGTTTAACCACCGAAGACATGTGGCCAATGATATAATAATGGGAATTTCTACGGATGGTTTTATAATCCGCTTTACTGATATCCACAGCTCCATAACAGGTTTGACATCCACCTTCACGGTTTGGTCCTTTGTCAGAATCCAACATCAGGTTCCAAACAATAACTGCTTTACTGAAATTATTTACGGTTCCTAAGGCCACTTCACGCATATCTTCGGTAAGACGTTTGCCCAATACATTGCCATCATTCCAGGTTCCAATGGATGTTTCTGTAAAAACGATATCCTTATTAGGTGCTTTGGCATGAATGTCCAATAATTCATCTTTGTGACCCCCATAATTATGGAAAGCTGAACCTGCAAAAAAGGCTGCCGCTGCAGGATCCTGGAAGATTTTTACCGGATAATCCTCTTGCTCTGGCATATCATCGTAATTATAGTTATGGTCAAAAGCATAGATTTTAGTGGTCAAACCAGCAGCTTTGATTTTTGGACCTAAGGCCGTTTTCACAAATGCCTGTTGTTCTGGCCAGAACATCAACAAGGAAGCGGAGTTGCCCGCATTCAATGGCTCATTTTGAGGCGTA
>NZ_JAYLLN010000008.1:0-95904 GCF_037126265.1 Sphingobacterium tenebrionis | reverse complement strand
GATGCACTATACGATAGTCCGGTCAAACTGCAGAATGGTCAATGAACTAAGTTACTAAATGTCATCACCTTCCGATAAATTTAGTTCAAATTTTTAATTCTCAGGATGACAAAGACTCCGCTTAGGATGACAAAGTCCAAAGATTGCTTCGTCGTACCTCCTCGCAATGACGAAGTACCTTACAATGTCTTTAGGCACCCACCTCAATTAACTTCCTTTTCACCACATACTGATACCTCAAAAACAGCAAAACCGAAGAGGTCAGCAATCCCAATGTCAAGCCATACCAAATCCCTTTAACCCCTACATTCCAATAAATCCCTAGCAGATAAGCTACCGGTATACCCACCACCCAATACGCCACAAACGTTATAAAAGTAGGGATATTCACATCGCCCATACCCCGCAAAACACCCAATCCAACCACCTGCGTTCCATCAAATAATTGGAATCCACCTGCAATGATCAATAGAGGGCCAGCCAAAGCAATAACCGCCAGATCCGTTGAAATAATATACGGTAGATATTGATTAAACACCGCAAATATCAAGGCACAGATTATCATAAAGACAATCACCAAATGGTAGGAAACCGTTGCAAACTTCCTCAACCTGAAAAAGTTCTTGTTTCCAAAACTATTCCCAACCTTAATGGTGGCTGCTGAAGCAATTCCACTGGCCATCATATAAGTCATTGCCGCAAGCGTAATTGCGGTTTGATGTGCTGCCTGCTCCACTGCCCCGATCATCCCTGCGATCAAAGCCGCTGCAGCAAAAGCGCCAATCTCAAAAACATACTGCATAGCAACCGGAGCACCAATCTTCAGGATGTTTTTCATACGATCCACATCAATGAACTTTACCGAAAAATGCTGGATATACCTTTTGAAATTCGATGAATTCAAAACATACCAAGCCATTACGGCCATCATCAGGATACGGTCCACCAAGGTGGCAATACCCACACCGACAACGCCCATTGGCTTAATGCCAAACATCCCTTTCACCAGCACAATTGCCAAGAGCACGTTCAGTACATTTCCCCAAATGGTAATGTTCATGGCCTGCTTGGTAAAGCCCAATCCTTCGGCAAATTGCTTAAAGGTATTGAACAGCATCAAAGGTAATATGGATAAGCTCAGGATCAGAAGATAAGGTTTGGCAGTTTCTACCACCAGCGGATCTTGGTCAGCATGTTGCATGGCATACATCGATCCGAAATAAACCAACAGGAACAGCAGGATAGCCGAAATGATGTTCAACCAAAAACTGTTGGAGAGCAATTTGGCACATTCCTGATAGTTCCCGCGTCCATTTTCCTGCGCTATTAGCGGTGTTAATCCGAAGGCAATACCAAGGCCTATCACCAGGACGACCATAAAAACAGAATGCACCAGAGAAACAGCAGCTAATGAAATCGTACCGGAAAAATGGCCAACAATAATGGTATCCGCTGTTTGGACCAAGGTATGACCCAATTGGGAAATCACAACAGGTCCGGCTAATGCCATGCTGCTGAGGTAATACATTTTGTTGGATTTGTAATAATTGAACATATCAAATCGGGTTGGAGTGGGCAAATGTACAAAGTTTAACTTCAAACATTGTAGCAGGCTTGTTAACTTTTTGTGTCTAAATATTTACAGATAACAGTTGGCGAAAAAAAATAATACACTTACCTTAGCTCTATTAACAATTTTTAAAAGAAATGAATTTAGCGTTTTTGAATATAGGTACCCAAGAGATGGTGTTGATCCTGATTGTGGCGTTGTTGTTGTTCGGAGGGAAAAAACTACCTGAATTGGCGAGAGGATTGGGAAGAGGTATACGCGAATTTAAAGATGCTTCCGAAGGCATCAAAAGAGAGATTTCCGATCAGATCAATAACTTTGAAAAGGAAATTGATGATGTAAAAGCAAATATCGAAAGCGAACCTGAGCAGCAAAAAACATCTACGAATTACCAAAATGATGAGGCTTTAGCAAATCAAGGTACTGATCAGGCAGAAAAAGGAGAGGTAAAAGAAAAGAAAACTCCACATTTTTCTGCTCCTGCCGGGACATATACCCATCAACCTTATGCAACCCCAACACAGGATGATTATTACAGCTATGGTTATAACGACCATTTTGAAGATAATAAAGACGTAGACCAAACGGCAGCTACAGAAGATCAACCATCTGCTGACCAAACACAACATGATGAAGGTAAAACTTCATCAGATGAAAATCCATCTAAAAACGCCTAACAATATTTAAGCATAAATCATTAAGCTGTTGATGTTCTTCAACAGCTTATTTTTTCTATAACACTTGATTATGAGTACATCCCACGAGTTTATCGTATCGCAAGAGCTAGCGCTTAGCGAAAAGCAAGTAAACAGTACATTGGCCCTATTGGATGAAGGTGCTACCATTCCTTTTATTGCAAGATACCGTAAAGAGGTTACCGGAAGTTTGGATGAGGTGCAGATTGCGGCGATCAGAGATCACATTCAGCAATTACGCGATCTGGATAAACGCAAGGAAGCTGTCTTAAAATCCATTAGTGATCAAGGGAAATTGACCCCTGCTTTAGAGGAGCAGGTAAAAACAGCCGAGACCATGGCCATTCTGGAGGATATTTACCTTCCATACAAGCCAAAACGTCGTACACGGGCTTCCATGGCGCGCGAGAAGGGATTACAGCCATTGGCTGATATCCTATTAGCACAGGATAAGATCGATCTTGACGAAGCAGCTGCAGACTATATCGATGCGGAAAAAGGGGTGAACAACCTGGAAGAAGCTTTGGCAGGAGCAAGAGATATTCTAGCGGAACAGATTGCAGAGGATGCCGAAGTTCGATCTCATGCAAGAAAGATCCTGATGGAAAAAGGGAAGTTTGTTTCTAGGGTGGTGCCAGGAAAAGAGGAGGCAGCCCTTAAATACAAGGACTATTTCGAGTGGTCTGAATCCCTAAAAGATGCACCATCCCATCGGGTATTAGCGATGCGTAGGGGCGAAAAAGAAGAATTATTGTACCTGGATGTGGATGTGGAAGAGGATCAAGTGCTTCCGGGTATAGAAAAACAATATATCAAAGCCAAGAACAGTTCCAGCGAACAGGTTGAACTTGCGCTATTGGATAGCTATAAGCGTTTGTTGAAACCATCCATGGAAACAGAGGTTCGCGTATTGACTCGCCAACGTGCGGATGAAGAAGCGATCAAGGTTTTTGCAGATAATGTTCGCCAATTGCTATTGGCGGCACCACTTGGTCAGAAACGTCTATTGGCGATTGACCCAGGTTTCCGTACGGGATGTAAAACCGTGGTACTGGATGCGCAAGGGAATTTATTGGAGAACACGGCGATCTTCCCACACAATGGCGCCGGAGGAATGGCAGAGGCCGAGAAAACCATCAAGCATTTAGTTACTAAATACGATGTGGAAGCTATTGCAATTGGTAATGGTACAGCTGGCCGTGAAACAGAAGATTTTGTCCGCAAATTACAATTGTCGAATGTGACGGTGGTGATGGTGAACGAAAGTGGGGCTTCCATTTATTCTGCTTCAGAAACCGCAAGGGAAGAGTTCCCAGATTATGATGTTACCGTTCGTGGTGCAGTTTCCATCGGTAGAAGATTGATGGATCCTTTGGCCGAATTGGTGAAGATCGATCCAAAATCCATTGGAGTAGGTCAATATCAACATGATGTAGACCAAGGTAAATTACAGAATGCCTTGGATGATACCGTGATTTCCTGTGTGAATGCAGTTGGGGTAGAATTAAACACCGCTTCCAAACAGATTCTTGCCTATATCTCAGGATTAGGTCCAGCATTGGCTCAACAGATCGTCAATTATCGTAAAGAAAATGGACCGTTCAAATCCCGTCGGGAGTTGAAAAAAGTGCCTAGACTGGGCGATAAAGCCTTTGAACAGGCAGCTGGCTTCCTCCGTATCCGAAATGCAGCGCATCCTTTGGATGCCTCCGCAGTACACCCAGAGCGATATGCGTTGGTGGAACAGATGGCAAAAGATCTAAAGGTTTCTATCGAGGATCTGATGAAGGATGATAGCCTTAGAAAACAAGTTAACCTAAGAAACTATACCTCCGAGGAAGTGGGATTGCCAACCCTGAATGATATCATGGCCGAGTTGGCTAAACCAGGATTGGATCCACGGGAGAAATTTGAATCCTTTTCCTTTACGGAAGGTGTGAATAAAATCAGCGATTTGAAGGTGGGCATGAAACTGCCAGGAATCGTAACGAATATCACAAACTTTGGTGCTTTTGTGGATATAGGTGTTCACCAAGATGGATTAGTACATTTAAGTCAATTAGCGAATCATTATGTTTCCGATCCACATGAAGTGGTCAAAGTGCAACAACAGGTGATGGTGCAGGTGACGGAGGTAGATGAACGCCGGAACCGAATCAGCCTAAGCATGAAAACAGAAGATAAAGGGCAAAGAAAGCGTTCGGATTACCGGGAGACTGGAAAATCAGATCAAGGGAAACGAGATCAGGGTAACAGGTCGCATGGCAAGGGAAACCATGGAAGGAGAGAGGTTGAGCCCGAAACCGATATGGCTAGTAAACTTGCAGCCTTGGCAAGTAAATTTAAATAGACACAAAAGAAATGGCTAGTCCTCAAGGCTAGCCATTTTTTTATTAGTACTCGAAATAATTGATTAATTTCAACCATGACTATTCAAGAATTCAAAGCTTCGTTAAAAGAAAATCATCCCGATCCTTCCTGGTCCGTACATCTAAAATCCCTTTGGTATGATGCAAAAGGCGATTGGAAAACTGCCCATGACTTGGTCGATCAACTCACGGATTTACTTTCTGCACACCTACATGCTTATTTGCATCGGGTGGAGGGCGATCTATGGAATGCCAGGTATTGGTACAACCGGGCCAAGCAGCCTGAATTTACCGGTTCCCTTGATCAAGAATGGGAGTCCTTATTCCAATTATTTAATAAAAACTAAAGTATACTAGAAGAAAAACAAACGGATAGCCAACTAAAATGGATTAAGGTTATGCTTTACCGTATCCTGCCTTGGCAAAGAAAAAGGTTTGATACTATCCTGTTTTGTTTTGAAAGTCCACATCCGGCGCCAGAATTCTCCAAGGGTATTGAATTCCTGCCGATACACCAATCCTACCGCGTTGATATAATCATCCGTCGGTGTAAATAAAATATTCCTCGTATTTAAACGGTTGTAAGCCCGGAAAACTAAACTTCCATCCCTACGCACCCTATAGGTCAACTCCGCATCCGTAGCTACCTCATTGGAGAAAAAAGTCAGATCGGTGGTCTGTATATTCCTGCGGTCCACAATACCACCAGTCAATACCAAACGATCATTGAAGAACCTAAAGGAAGCTGAGGCATCATTGAAGGAACGGATATTAAAATCCAAGAAATTAATATTCAAGGATTGCGCTAAAATATTATTAAGCTGATTGAAGGCGATCTCTGTTCCGGCAGACAATAAGGTGTTGTTCACCTCCCGACCAACATCATTGGAAGAACTTGCTGTAAAACTTCTTCGGATAATCAGACTCAAGGCTTGTTGGTTTACATTGTTCGCATCGCTTAAATAGGCCTGCAGTTCATCCTTTACATACGGGTTTTGCGGGAAATTCAAGTCGAAAGTAACATCCGGTTGGCTTAGCGTACCTTTGATGTTCATATCAGCTTGTGCCAACACGCGTTCATCCTGCCCAGCTCGCCCGGCTGCATTATACAGATCGCCGATCGATGTTCGCTGTTGATAGAGTGCCACCAAGTTAATTGTTGCTCCAGACGGAGAGCCCGTCCAACGGATGGTTCCCCCTTGTTTGATGTCAAAGTATTTGTTGATAAAATCCTGCGCCGTAAAATGGAATTTTCCAGAACTTACGGTATAATCTCCAAACATCTCAAAATCCCCTAAACTCGATACCTTCAAGGTGATTTCCCCATTACCTGTCCCTTTCAAAGAACCAAGATCAGTCTGTAGGTTCACTTCCGCATCGGGGGTCAGCACCAGGTCCATATTCATGGTCATGCCCTTCAGGAAGTACCTGGAAGCATTCTCTTTATTTTCACTGGAATCCTTACTCACAAAATAGATGAAATCGCTGTCAGATACCGTCATCGCTGTGTTAAACGGTATACTGATGACTGTATTGGCCTCGGATCTTGCTTTGATATTGATGTCGATAGCAGAGGTCTGTCCTTTGAACAAAAAGTTCCCCGTAGCAAAGGCAGTCCCATAGTAAAGGTTATTGTCCTTGAAAGTGGTGTTCAATATCATCACATTATTGGTGGCCACATCCACATCAATATAAGGATTGTTTAATTTGTTCAGATCGATCTTCCCATTCGCTACCGCTTGATGCCCTTTGGTATCCGTGAAGGTCAAATTATCCAAAATAATGTTGTTCTTGTCTACCAATGCCGTCTGGTTACTGAAGTTATACGCCGTTTTCAGGTAATTCACATTGAACGATGCGTTCTGAATCTTGGCCGTTCCGTTGAACAATGGATTCTTCAGGGTGCCATTGATCTGGATATCAGCATTGATCCTACCTTCCAGATTAGAAGCCAGGTTGCGGACGAAAGGTTGCAGCAAAATCAATTCTGCTTCCTTAAGATCGCCCTTCAGATTTAATTCCTGATCACCCTCATCCACTTGATAGGTTCCTTTCAAAGTAAGCCCTCGGTTCAGTTCATCCAATAATTGGAGATCTAAATTGGCTACTTTGGATTCCGGTACATAATCCGCCAATAATTTCAAATGCCCGATGGGGATTTTATTATAAACTAAAGGGGTAGTACTTACATCCGCAGATAGATATGGTTTTCTGAAAATAGAATTCACTTCAATATTTCCGTTCAGCTCTCCACTTAACTGAATGCCCATAGGAGCAAGAATACTTTCCAAGGAATTTAGGTTGAAATGGTTGAAAGCCACATCCAATTTATCATCCTCATTGGACAATACCCCGTTAAAGGTCAACAATTGCTTGCCCTGGCTGGCCTTCAGGTTCTGCAGGTAAAATTTCCCCTTAGAAACACGCATTTCTGCATCTTTGTTGAATTCCCAAGGATCATTATTGACCACAATGGTCGATTCATTGAACTTGATGTATGCGGGTTTGTTATGCGCAAAATGGATATTCCCATTCAATCGCAGGTAATTTACATCGGTTTCATTTGCCGCATTGACCGAGAACATCAGGCTGTCTTTTGCCAGTACATTGTTGATCTCGATATTATTTACATATAGACTATCATTTAAAAACAGCCGATCTGCCTTGAGGTCAAGAGAAAAGGCCTCTTGATCCGCATTTTCCTGCAGATTTAGGTTTTGCAGGTTGATGCCTTTGTATTTGACCAAAGGACTAAAAGCATGGAATTTAGCGGTATAATCCTCCGAAGAAAAATGGGCTTCTAAATAAGCACCATCTTCTAAGGTCAGGTTGGGGTCCAAGAACGCAGACACAGGTTCAAAGGATTTAATGTTGAACTCCAGATCAAATATCTGGGGGTTATAAGGTTCCAGATCGAAGCCGATTGCTGGTGCATAACGCATCGCCAAGGCTTTAAAATAGGGAACAATGGTATTCAGATCGATCAAGCCGCGCATCTCCGCATCCGCCACATTGGACTTCAAACTGAAAAGCCTGTCCTTTTCATTACCCTGTGCCGAAAAATAAACATCATTGATGGAAAACTCGCCCTTACTGGTTTCCATATTGATCTGGTCGCTATAAAGGTCGCCCACCAGATTGTTCAGGTTGTTTCCTTTTAATTGAGTGTGGATGCTAGTATTATAGATCAGGATGCTGTCTTTTTTAACCAGCCCCATTTTCTTCAGGTTGACCTGTTCGATATCAGCGTAAATGTCGTAAGAAATTTGCGGTTGCTGAAGGTCTATAGAAGCATCGTAACTCAACCTGATCTGGGGATCTTTAATATCCCCAACTGCTTGGATAATGCTGTTCGCTAAGGTCGCATTGACGAATAGGCTATCATATTGGTAATTCTCAAACTGGAAGTTTTTTAAATCTCCTGCCAGATTCAGTTCCAATTGATCCAATTCCAGACCTTTACCTTGAAAATCGAAATCCATTCCGGTTTGTCTCAAGCTATTAGATCCCAAAAGTTTACCTAATTGAAAATCTGGGCTTTGGAGTTGACCTTGATATTGTATGCCTTGTTTAAGGTTGATGTTTGTCTTGGCAATGATATCGCCTAAGGCAGTTTGGAAGTTACCTTCCACATCAAACAGGTTGTAAAGCCCTTTGAAAGTTCCGGCAAACTGTAGATGTCCTAAGGCATGTAATTGTTCAGGTAGCTTGAAAGCGGAACGGTTGGCCAATTGGGGCACCAAGAGTTCCACATCCTTGGCTGAACTGTTCAGTTTTTCCAGGTCAAAATCAAAAATGGTCCTGTTGATATCGGGTAAGCCCTTGATACTGAAATCGCCCTTTAGTTCCGTTTCCTTTCCGGTTTTCA
The DNA here is from genome assembly GCF_037126265.1 of Sphingobacterium tenebrionis. NCBI lineage: Bacteria > Pseudomonadati > Bacteroidota > Sphingobacteriia > Sphingobacteriales > Sphingobacteriaceae > Sphingobacterium > Sphingobacterium tenebrionis. The sequence continues at coordinate 87,402 of NZ_JAYLLN010000008.1, read as the reverse complement.
GATGGGCATCGCTGGCGTATAATTCCGCTACGGTTCCATCCACCTTGGCCTGGATGATATGGGTTTTGAACTTGACGAACTTCAGGTCAGGCGCAAAATATTCTATATCCCTGGAATCCACAAAAACATCTTCCAAGGTGCTTTCAATCTGCACTTTATTGATGAAATCGCCGAAATCAGCAAATTTGGAATAAGTGAATTTTAAATAGCGGCTTAAGGAGGAGTTGTTGCTGATGAGTTTCAGATCATCAAATTCCATGGAGGTGGAGCTGATCTTCGTCTGCGCAGTGAGTTCCTTCAGGTGAAAACCTGATTTTTCTTTCAGGGTTAATGCTCTTAAATTAGCCTCAAAACCTAGGGTATCAAATTTGATCTCATTGATCGCGCCAGAAAGGTTGATGATGTCCAGATCGGAAAAATCAACCCCTCGGTTATGGTGTTTGAATCGATGGTTGACCAGTTTGATCTGGTTGTTCTTGAGCACAATATTATCCAGTTGCAGTTGCAAAGGCTTGCTCTGTTTTCCTTCTTTCTTTTTCTTGGGGGCGAAATAATCGACCAAAAACTTAAAATTTGAACTGTCTTTATAGAAATGCAGGTTGGCTTTTGCTTCCTCGATACTGATTTCCTCAATGGTGATCTTGTTTTCCAAAATCTTGCGAAGCATGAGGTTGGCATGCAGTTCTTTGGCAGAAAGCAATGGCTTGCCCGATTGATCGGAAATCTGAAATCCAGTAAGGGTGAGTTCTGAAAATGGTCGGAAATATACACGTTCCACCTTAACATCAGCTTTTAACTCTTTGGACAGGTAATTGGCGACCTTATGGCTCACATAGGTCTGCACGGAAGAGAACTGAAGCGAGAATAACACGATCGACAGCAATGCAAGGATGCTGAGCAGGCAAATCAACGTTATTTTCAGTATTTTTTTGATACTTTTGTACTTTATTTAAATTACTCTCTCAAAATGGCCATCATACTCGGAATAGAATCTTCATGTGATGAAACTTCGGCCTCTATTTGTATAGACGGCGAAATTAAGGCAAATATTATAGCTGGTCAAGCAGTACATGCGAAATATGGTGGTGTGGTTCCGGAGTTAGCCTCCCGAGCACATCAGCAGAATATCATCCCTACGGTAGATCAAGCTATTGCTGAGGCAAAAATACATAAAAATGAGATAGATGCAGTAGCATTTACGCGTGGACCTGGACTTTTAGGCTCTTTATTGGTAGGAACCTCCTTTTCGAAGTCTTTTGCCTTGGCGATGAATATTCCTTTGATCGAGGTGAACCATATGCAGGCACATATTCTAGCGCATTTTATTGATGATCCTAAGCCTAATTTTCCGTTCTTATGTTTAACGGTTTCTGGTGGACATACGCAGATCGTGCTGGTAAAGGATTATTTTGAAATGGCATTGTTGGGGGAGACCCTGGATGATGCTGCTGGAGAAGCTTTTGATAAAACAGCGAAGATATTGGATCTGCCTTATCCTGGTGGACCATTGATCGATAAACATGCACAAAATGGAAATCCGGAGGCTTTTAAATTACCGGAGCCTCAGATTCCGGACTTGAATTTTAGTTTCTCGGGTCTGAAGACGGCGATACTTTATTTGGTTCAGGGAGAGTTGAAGAAGGATCCTCGTTTTTTGGAGGAGCGAATGGATGATCTATGTGCATCCGTGCAGAGTAGGATTGTTTCTATTTTGTTGAATAAATTGAAGAAGGCGGCGAAGGAAACAGGAGTGAAGGAGATTGCTATTGCGGGTGGTGTTTCTGCGAATTCGGGGTTGAGGAAGGGCTTGTTGGAAATGGGTGAGAAGTATGGTTGGAAGGTGTTTATTCCGAAGTTTGAGTATTGTACGGATAATGCAGCAATGATTGCGATAGCGGGTTATCAGAAGTTTTTGAAAAAGGATTTTGTAGGGCAGGATATAGCGCCATTGGCAAGGATGCATGTATAGGTTTTAATCTGGTTATCGTGAGGAACTATACGTCTTTGAACTTTACCCGTCATTGCGAGGAGGCACGACGAAGCAATCTTTCGATATGCGGCGCCCAATGTCATCCTTAGAGAAGTCGAAGGATCTGTACGGTAGTACACGAATAGATGGTTCGACTACGCTCACCATGACATGGCTAAAGATTGCTTCGTCGTGCCTCCTCGCAATGACGAAGTTCTCGCAATGACGCGAAAAGCTCTCGCAAAGTCTGCAAAAACTACCTAAACTCCACCTTAACCTCTACCTTCTTCCCATCATTACCCAAGCTCCAATCCGGGCCGTTCGAGATAATCTGAATAGCCCTCTGGTTCAACACCGCATTACTAGATTTCTTAACCTGTATTTCCACCGGCCTTCCCGCATTAGAAACATCAAACACCAAGGTCACAGCCCCTTTACCCAATAAAGATTGACCAGTCTGATCCTCTAGGTATTTCCTAAAAGCCGACCAACCCGCCAAAGGCTCTGATTTTGTTTTTCTCGCTCTACCACTTACTCCAACAACAACAACCTCATCCAAACTCTGATTCGATGGGGCCAGCTGTACCACCTTATTATTACTTGCGATTATACGCTTACTCTCATATCCTAAAGAAATCAATTCCAATTCTTGGCTATTTGCCGACAAAGGCATAATATATTGACCAGAAGAATCTGTAATGGCAATTTCATTCGTTTGAACATCCCTAACCGTCACATGATCCAATGGTCTCCCTGAAACCTGATCCAACACCAATCCCGTTACGATGGTCTTTTTGTCCTGGGCAGAACCAACCCGCGCAACAGCTCCAGTAATAGTTTCCTTCTTCGCTATACTATTGATTCCCCGGATAACAATTTGATTATCAGTTTGTACCCCCGAAACTTTTCCTGCAATCCTATTATCCACAATCATATCCTCATTCCGGAAATCATAAGACGTATCCCGCCATCTTCCAAAACCCATCCGATCTGCCTCTGTAGCCACTGGTGCATCTGGAAATCTCAATTTCGGCCGCTGAATTTCTACAACAGCATCTTTAGATGCCCGCCTTTGAGGCGCTTTCTTTTCCAGCATGGCTATTTCCTGTTCAGGCTCGAACAATTCATCCGCCAAACTATCTATCGGAGCTACATTCGTAGGGCTATCCATCGGTGCCGCCTGATCTGCCGCGGCAATGCTTTCCTCCATTGTTTCCTGCTCCACATCACGATTTAGATACCAGGTAAGACCAATCCCAAATGCCAATACCAAGGCAGCTGCGATAGATATCCAACGTATATAACCCATTTTTTGGATCTTCTTCGGATGCGTACGTTCATAAATAGCAGAATCAAGATCCTTTTTATCCAGCAATTCAGATTCGCCCAGTGCCTTCTCCTGCTCCAAACCAAGGATGATGTCCATCAAGAATTCATCCTGATGGGATGCCTTTTCAAGGGCATACATCTCCGAAGGACTCAGTTCCCCGTTTACATATTTCCTTAAATAAGCAATATCAAAATGATTATTCATTTCCACTCCTTTCCATGCAGTTCTTCAGATTGCGCTTCCCGTTCTGAATATAACTCTTTACATCATTCAAGCTATAGCCTGTTATTTCTGAAACCTCTTTATAGCACTTCTGTTCTATAAAGAAGAGTTGAATACTCTGTTTTTGTTTATCGATCAGCACCTCGATACAACGTTCCAATTGGGAAAGTTGCTCTTCCTTGTCCTGATAGTTTTCCTCCTGATGCAGGTTTACCCCAAATTCCACAAAACTGTCTGTAACAATTTCCATTTTATTTTTTGCAGAACGCAGGGCCATCAGGCAATGGTTCTTGCCAACAACATATAACCAACGTGGAAAATCTTGGATATCCTGTTTCTTTACCTTTTCGATCAGTTCTTCGAAAATCTGCATAACGGCGTCCCGGCTTCTTTCCGGTTCTTTGAAGTATCGGAGGCATACATAGTATAGCATTTCGCTGTGCCGTTGAAACAGCTCACCTAAATAGGTAAGTTCTCCAGCTTGCAGAAAGGCTTGGAGCAGTTCCTCATCGGTATGGATGGTCTGTTTCGACAAAATGCTACGGCTTTATAAAAGCTGAAAATTAATTTTTTTTTCTCGTTTATGGAAATTTGTTTTTTTCTGCATCCCTTGTCAAAAATCAACGCGCTATGAAAAGATTACTATATGTTTTCGCTTTGCTGTTTGCCCTAGGAGGTATGAGCCAAGCCATTGCAGCCGAAATTACCGGCTTTGTGAAGGATAATTCGAATAAACAGCCCATTGTTGGGGTGCAGATTATGGTACAAGGGAAAAACCTTGCCACTACCTCGGATAAGAACGGGTATTTTAAGATCCAGGCAGATAAAGGGGATGTATTGGAGTTTTCCTACCTAGGATTTGAAACCAAGACCGTAAAAATCGCCAAGAAATTGAATTTAGAGGTTTTTATGGATGCGAGTTCTATGCAGTTAGAGGAAGTAACAGTCATGGGATATGGGCAGGTGAAAGCGCAAAAACGTGTAGGGGCAGTTGTGGCATCCCACCATCCCGGGATGGTGGTTCGGGGTATTCCAAGTCCTGTGCAATCAGAATCCTATCAAAACATTGATGAGAATAAGTTTATTTCACCACTGAAAGAAGCTTTATCCACTTTTGCAGTAGATGTGGATGCCGCATCATACAGTAATGTACGTAGGATGATCAATTCGGGAACTCTGCCGCCGAAAGATGCGGTACGGGTAGAGGAGATGATCAACTATTTTCAATATAATCTGCCTGCCCCAACCAATGGGGATCCAGTAAAGATTTTTACCGAGTTGGCGACTTCGCCATGGAATAAAGAGCATAAACTGATGCGTATAGCACTTAAAGCTAAAAATATGCCTACAGAAAAGCTTCCAGCATCCAACTTTGTGTTCTTGATTGATGTGTCTGGTTCTATGTTTGGACATAATCGTTTGCCATTGGTGAAATCGTCCCTAAAATTATTGGTGGATCAATTAAGACCAGAGGATAAGGTAGCCATTGTAACCTACGCGGGTTCAGCTGGGTTGAAATTAAAAAGTACTGCTGGTGATCAGAAGATGACCATTAAAAATGCGATCGATGAATTGGAAGCTGGTGGTTCAACCGCTGGTGGCGCGGGAATTAAGATGGCCTATAATATAGCGCGGGAAAATTTTCTGAAGAATGGAAATAACCGTATTGTATTGGCAACTGATGGGGATTTCAATGTGGGTGCATCTTCGGATGAGGATATGGAAAGCCTGATCAGCAGAGAGCGGGAGAGTGGTGTGCATTTAACCGTTCTGGGCTATGGTATGGGAAACCTGAAGGATAGTAAGATGGAGATCTTGGCGAATAAAGGTCATGGTAACTATGCTTATATTGATAATATTGCGGAAGCCAGAAAAGCCATGGTCACTGAATTTGGTGGAACGATGTTCACGGTGGCGAAGGATGTGAAGATCCAAGTGGAATTCAATCCGGCTTATGTGCAGGCTTACCGATTGGTGGGGTATGAGAATAGGTTATTGGCCGCTGAAGATTTTAATAATGACCAGAAATTGGGAGGAGATATGGGAGTAGGGCATGCGGTCACTGCGATCTATGAGATTGTTCCGGTAGGGGTGAAGAGTTCGGCTATTGGAACGGTTGATCCCTTGAAATATCAGGAAAATGGAAAATCTAAAGCAGGTGCTTTGAATGGCGAATTGGCTACGGTGAAGTTCAGGTATAAGGATCCGAAAAGTGAGGTGAGCAAATTGCAGCAAGTGGTGGTGTCGGATAAGGCTGTTGGTATTGATGCAGCAAGTGAAGATTTTAGGTTTGCAACCGCAGTTGCGGAGTTTGGGATGTTGATTCGTAATTCAGAATTTAAACAAAAAGCGAGTTTTGCCAGTTTGATCGCTAGAGCAAAAGCTGCCAAAGGAAAAGATGATGAGGGATATAGGGCAGAGTTTATCAGGATGGCAGAGAATAGTAAGTCTTTGATGGATACTGGGGGGTAATCCCGTCATTGCGAGGGCCAGCGTCATTGCGAGGAACGAAGCAATCTTTCTCCTCTCGTCATTGCGAGGTACGAAGCAAACTTTCTCCCTTCGTCATTGCGAGGAGGTACGACGAAGCAATCTTCCCACATGTCATGCTGAGCGCAGTCGAAGCATCTCTTCGCTAGTACCCGTACAGATCCTTCGACGATGCTCAGGATGACAAAGGGCATTCAGGATGACAAAGTCCAAAGATTGCTTCGTCGTGCCTCCTCGCAATGACGTAAATCTTAGCAAACCCCCTTTTTACTTCTCGTGCTTCTGTTTTTCCTTCCATTGCTGCGCAAAGGATTTATCTGCAATCTTTGGCAGTTCCCTTTGATCTCCCCAAGCTTTCTTGAAAAAATTACGCACAAAGAAATTCTTCATCTTTCCACCAAAGAAATCAATCCATTTTCTTTTTTGGATCGCCCAGGTGAACATCTTCCAGCCTCTAACCTCCATCGGAGCAGCTAGGCCTTCCTGAACGGAATCCCTGCGGTTCAATAACAACATCTTTTGGATATCGATCCCTACCGGACAAACCTCTGTACACTTTCCACACAGCGAAGAAGCATAACTCAAATGCTTAAATTCCTTCATGCCGTTCAGGTGTGGAGAGATCAATGAACCAATAGGTCCCTGGTAGGTGGTTTCATAGGTATGGCCACCAATGTTCTGATAGATCGGACAAACATTCAAACATGCACCACAACGTATACAATATAAGCCTTGGCGCTGGTCTTTCTGCTCCAATACATTGGTCCTACCATTGTCCAAGAGGATCACATACATCTCCTCTGGTCCGTCTCTTTCGGTTCCTTTTTTAGGGCCTGATAATAAAGTATTATAAACGGTCAGGTTCTGACCAGTTCCATGGGATGCCAATAATGGCCAAAATAAATCAAGGTCATTGATGCTTGGTAATACCTTTTCAATTCCAACCACCGCAATATGAACTTTGGGAAAAGTGGTGGTCAACCTGGCATTTCCTTCATTCTCCGTAATCGCTATACTGCCGGTATCTGCCACTAAAAAGTTGGTACCTGAGATACCAATATCAGCGCTAGTATATTTCTCCCGCATGATCTCACGGGTTTTCATGGTCAATTCTTCTGCTGAAGATTCCAAGGACATATCAAATTTCTCGTGGTAGACCTTTGCAATATCTTCCAAACTAAGGTGCATCGCAGGGGTCACGAAGTGATAAGGTTTATGACCTAATTGTTGGATGATATACTCGCCTAGATCACTTTCAACCGTCTCGATCCCTTTTTTCTCCAAAAAATCATTCAGGTGGATTTCTTCGGTAGCCATCGATTTTGATTTGATGACCGATTGGGCATTATGGTATTCCATGATGCGCCAGATCTCCTCTTGGGCTTCCTTCACATCGTTTGCCCAGATTACCTTTCCACCATTTGCCGTGAAATTCGACTCAAAATCCAATAGGTATTTATCCAGATTTTCAATAGCTTTCCATTTGATCAGGTTAGCCTTTAATTTCGAATTCTCCAGATCAAAAAATTTGCTTTTCCCTTTTTCAAAGGCGGTATTATATTTATCAATTCCTGTATTGATAATCTGACGATGTTTCAGATCAAAGGATTTCTCCAAGCTATCTTTAAGGAATTTGTCAGCAATAGTTTGTGCCATAGGGGATGATTAAGCTTTCGTGCAAAAATAAAAGATGAAAGGTATGATGCCAATTTTAAATATAAAAAAAATCTGCTAATTTTCATGCAGCTAAAAAATCAAAAAGCCTAAATGGATTTTCCATTTAAGCTTTTTGAATAAGAAAGAAATATATTCTTTTACTATTTTATTCCCAAACCCAACTCGTCCAATTGCTCTTTCGCGATGGTAGCTGGCGCATCGATCATCACATCCCTTCCAGAATTGTTTTTCGGGAAAGCGATGAAATCACGGATCGTTTCTTGGCCACCAAGGATAGCTACCAAACGATCCAATCCAAAGGCCAATCCACCGTGTGGAGGAGCTCCGTATTGGAAAGCATTCATCAAGAAACCGAATTGGTCCTGTGCCTGCTCAGGCGTAAATCCTAAATGCTTGAACATCAAGGCTTGCATATCTTTATCATGGATACGGATCGACCCGCCTCCGATTTCATTTCCATTCAATACCAAGTCATAAGCATTTGCGCGTACTTTTCCAGGATCGGTATCCAACAAAGGCATGTCTTCTACCTTAGGTGAAGTAAATGGGTGATGCATGGCGTGATAGCGCTCGGTATCCTCATCCCATTCCAACAATGGGAAATCAATTACCCATAATGGTGCAAATTCATCTGGTTTGCGCAATCCTAAACGATTACCCAATTCCATACGCAAGGCACTCAACTGCGCTCTAACTTTATTCGCAGGACCAGATAATACCAGGATCAAATCTCCAGCTTTTGCGCCGGTCGCTTCTGCCCATTTAGCCAGATCCGATTGGTCGTAGAATTTATCAACGGAAGATTTAAATGTACCATCCGCTTCACATTTCACATAAACCATTCCCGAAGCACCAACCTGCGGACGTTTTACCCAATCGGTCAGTTCATCGATCTGTTTACGGGTATAAGATGCCGCTTCTGGAACAGCGATACCTACCACCAATTCCGCATTATTGAAAATGGCGAAATCCTTATGTTGTGCTACCGCATTCAATTCGCCGAATTTCATACCGAAACGAATATCTGGCTTGTCATTACCATAGGTACGCATGGCCTCATCAAAAGTCATACGTGGAAATTGCTCCAATTCGATCCCATGGATGTTCTTCAAAAGATGACGGGTCATTCCTTCAAATACATTCAGGATATCCTCTTGTTCCACAAATGACATTTCACAGTCTATCTGGGTAAACTCCGGCTGTCTGTCGGCACGAAGGTCCTCGTCACGGAAACATTTTACGATCTGGAAATATTTGTCCAATCCGCCCACCATCAATAATTGCTTGAATGTTTGCGGCGACTGTGGTAACGCGTAGAATTGTCCTGGGTTCATGCGGGAAGGAACAATAAAGTCCCTAGCACCCTCAGGGGTAGATTTGATTAAATAAGGAGTTTCCACCTCACAGAAATCCAAGGAAGAAAGGTAATTTCTTACTTCTTGCGCTACCTTATGACGGAATAACAAGGAATTCTTCACCGGGTTACGGCGGATGTCCAGATAACGGTATTTCATCCGGATATCTTCACCTCCATCGGTTTCATCCTCGATCGTGAAAGGAGGTAGCTTGGATTCGTTCAGGATTTCCAAATTGCTCACCTTTATTTCGATCTCTCCGGTAGGGATTTTGCTGTTCTTGCTGGAACGTTCAATTACAGTTCCTGTCACTTTGATCACATACTCACGGCCCAATTCGCGTGCTTGGCTACGTAAAGCCTCGTCGTCCTCACTGTTGAAGGTCAATTGGGTGATGCCATATCGATCACGAACATCGATAAAGGTCATTCCGCCCAAGTCACGAGATTTCTGTACCCACCCACTAAGGGTTACCGTTTTTCCCAAGTCTGTGATTCTTAATTCGCCACAGGTATGTGTTCTATGCATGTGTTCTGTATTATTTTTTTTGCGCTACAAAATTATCTGATTTATCCGAGAATAAAGAATTATAATAGGGTAGTTTTCTATGCTAAAACCGCATTTTCAAACTAGATTCGCCCTTAAAGCATGCTTAAAGCAGGGTTTTAGTATGTAAATCTATGTCGAACATACATTTTACATACTTTTAGGTTACTTTCACCTTGCTTTTATAGCGAAGGAAACCTCTCGAAAAGGCTTAAAAAATCTGCATTCTCAATAGTCCTCCACTTTGCCCCACATTACCTTTCATTTTGCCATTTTACTGCTTAATACCAAGCCATTTAACCCAAAAATACCCTAAAAAACATCCCTATGATACATTCATTAATTTATTGTGTTTCAATACAATCCCTTGTTTTTGACCTATTTAAGGCTGTTTTTGTAGGCGGATGCCTATGTGGAAAACTTTTTTGTGGGGCATTGTGGGGGATTGTGGGAGAAAGTGTATACTTTTACATTAAAATTACCGTAGAAGTCAAATAAATGAATCCATTAATCGGCGAGTTCGAATGTAAGCTAGACACCAAGGGAAGATTGGTGGTCCCTGCCGCGCTCAAAAGGCAATTGCCTGATGTAGAGCGTGAAGGGCTAGTGGTGAACCGTGGATTTGAGAAAAATTTAGTGATCTATACCAAGGAAGAATGGAACAAAAAGATGTTCCAGCTATCTAAACTGAACCAGTATAATGCGAAGAACAGAAACTTCATTCGTCAATTTATGCGGGGGGCTACGGAATTGACCTTGGACGCTGCCGGACGTGTCCTGTTGCCAAAATCATTGTTGGAATATGGAAACATTCATGGCGAAGTGTTCTTGCAATGTACGTTCGATAAGATCGAGGTTTGGGCAAAAGAGGAGTACGAGGCATTGATGGGAGATGCGGATGAAGCAGATTTCGCATCCTTGGCAGAAGAGGTAATGGGTGGATTTGATTTCGGAGGAAGTATCGATGAGTAATGAAATTGGATACCATGTACCTGTCATGTTGCAGGAGTGCATCGATGCATTGGCAATTGATCCGAACGGTACCTATGTAGATGTAACGTTTGGAGGCGGAGGCCACTCCAAAGAAATCTTGAAACATCTGGGCGAAAACGGTAGGTTGTACGCCTTTGATCAAGATCCTGATGCGGTTAAAAATGCGTTGGATGATCCAAGGTTCAAATTGATCCATCAGAACTTCAAGTTCTTAAAAAATTATCTACGCTTAGAAGGTGTTAAGCAGGTTGATGGCATTTTGGCCGATCTAGGTGTTTCATCGCATCAATTTGATGCGGCAGACCGTGGGTTCTCCATCCGTTTTGATGCGGATCTGGATATGCGCATGGATCAGGTTTCGGACCTGGATGCGAAAAAACTATTGAATACTTACCCGGAGGAAGAGTTACATCGGATTTTTGGGATGTATGGGGAGATCCAGAATGCAAAATCCCTGGCGAAGGTGATCGTCACAGCGAGGCTGAACCAAGAGATCCAAACGGTAGCGGAATTGAAGCAGGTGATCCAGAAGTTGGTTCCCAAAGGAAAAGAACATAAATACCATGCGCAGGTTTTTCAGGCCTTGCGTATTGAGGTGAATAAGGAGTTAGAGGCTTTGCAGGAGTTCTTATTACAGACAGAAGCTGTTTTGAAGCCAAATGGCAGATTGGTGGTCATGTCCTACCATTCCTTGGAAGACCGATTGGTGAAGAACTTCATGGCAAAAGGAAAATTCAAGGGGGAAGTAGAGAAGGATTTCTTCGGAAATGAGATCAAGCCATTCAAGGTGATCAGCCGCAAAGCGATCGTAGCGAATGCCGAAGAGCTGGCAAGAAATAACAGAGCACGGAGTGCAAAATTAAGAATTGCAGAAAAGATAGGATAGGGATGGCGAATAGGAATACCATAAAACAAAAGGAACTGAGCGAAGAAGTTCAGGAGGAGATGTCGGATGCTTTAGAAGAAAAAGTAGAAGAGACCGAAAATTTCCTCAAGAGCTTTTTTTCTACCCAAAGGTTGTCCACTTATCTCGTTGCCAAGAATTTGCCATTTGTGGCTTTTCTTGCTTTGTTAGGCCTGCTGTATATCACGAACAGGCATTTGGCAGAGAATACGGTTCGTCGGATCGATAAATTGGGGAGGGAAGTGAAGGAATTGAGTTGGGATTATAAATCATTGAATGCGGAGTTGATGAAATTGACCACGCAGACAGAAATAGCAAAGCGTGCGGATACCTTAGGGTTGAAAGAGCGTACCGAGCCACCAATAAAACTGGAGATAGTAAAAGAAGTTAAATAGTCACATTAGCAAGAAACATGAATATTAGGAAGACCATTTTGATGAGGGTATACCTGGCGTTCGGGCTGATGGTATTTGGTGCCCTTTTGGTTTTTGGAAAGTTGCTTCACCTGCAATATGTTGATGGTGATCAATGGCGTGAAATGGCGGATAGCTTGACCATACGCGAGCGTGTGGTAGAGGCTGCCCGTGGCAATATTTATTCTAATGATGGCAGTTTGCTGGCTACTTCGGTGCCAGAATATGATATTAGGTTTGATGCGATGGCCATTCCATCCGAGCATAACGATGTCTTCAATGCTCGGGTGGATTCTTTGGCCATTAACCTGGCGAAATACTTCGGAGATCGTTCTTCGAGACAGTACCTGACCCAACTTAAGGAGGCAAGGGCCAAAAAACAACGCTATGTGCTGATCAAGCGTGCGGTGTCGCATCAGCAGTTAAAGGACTTGAAGAAGTTTCCACTTTTCAAGAATTTCAAATCAGAGAAAAAACGCTTTTCAAGCAGTTTGATCGCGGTTCGTGAGAACAAGCGCATTTTGCCTTTTACTAATCTAGCGGCTCGTACCATCGGTTACAAAAACACCAAAGGCGATACGGTGAGGGTAGGTCTTGAGGGTGCTTATGGCGATTACATCGAAGGAAAAAGCGGGGTGCAATTGATGCAACGCATTGCGGGCGGTGTTTGGATCCCAGTGAACAGAGAGATGGAAATCGCTCCAACAGATGGTTCGGATATCATTGCAACCATCGATGTGAATATGCAGGATATGGCACAACGTGCCTTGGAAAAGCAATTGCAGATCAGCAATGCCGATAACGGTTGTGTGGTATTGATGGAGGTTCAGACCGGAGAGATTCGTGCCATTGCCAACTTTACCAAAGATGGCGAAGTTTATAGAGAAAAATTCAACTATGCCATTGCGCAAGGGGCTGACCCCGGTTCTACCTTTAAGGTAGCCTCTTACCTAGTAGCATTGGACGATAAAAAAGTGGACTTGAATACCGTGGTGGATGTGGGTAATGGAACGTATAAAGTTCCTTCGCATACCATCAAGGATTCGCATGCACCTAAAAAATCCCGCATGACGGTTTTGGAAGCCTTTGAAGAATCTTCCAACGTGGCGGTTGCCAAATTGATCAATCAACATTATGGTGCTAATCCGGAGAAATTCACTGGAAAATTGCATGAATGGGGGTTGAACCAACCATTAGGAATCCAAATCCCTGGGGAGGCGACGCCATGGGTGAAAATGCCAGATAGCCGTTCTTGGAGCAAATTATCCTTGGTGCAGATGGCCTATGGATATGAATTGAAACTTACTCCATTGCAGACATTGACCTTGTTCAATGCGGTTGCCAATAATGGTAAGATGGTCGCGCCTTTGTTCGTAAAGGAAATCCAACACCTGGGTCAACCGGTTAAGAAATTCGAAGCGAGGGTGATCAATAAGCAGATTGCCTCTCCGGAAGCAATCAAGTCTATGCAGACGATGATGAAAGGAGTGATGGACGAAGGTACAGGTAAGCGTTTGAAAAGCCCATTGTATACTTCAGCAGGTAAGACGGGTACTGCCCAAATGGCCGATGGTTCCAGAGGATATGGACAAAGAAGATATCAATCCTCTTTTGCTGGTTATTTCCCCGCAGAGAATCCAAAATATTCCATGATCGTGGTTATCCGTAACCCTAGGAATGGATACTATGGAGGTTCGGTAGCTGGACCGGTTTTCCGCGAACTGGCGGATATGGTCTATGCCAACGACCTTTCCCTGCACCATACGTTTGGCCAACGCCAAGTGAATGTGGCTGGAGAGAAGGTGCCTTATACCTTAAGAGGATCTAAAGAAGCGACTGCTAAGGTATATGAGAAGTTAGGGTTCAAAACGGTGAACTGGAATGCGATTGTTCGCTCGGAAAAAGATTCCGCAGGCACAGGCGTCACACCTACTTCATTTGCCACCAATGAGGTGAAAGAAGGGGTAGTTCCGAATGTAAAGGGAATGGGCCTGGTGGATGCCATCTTTGCGATGGAGAATGCAGGCTATAAAACCACGGTGCGTGGAAAAGGAAAAGTTATCAATCAATCATTAGCAGCGGGACAGCGATTGAAAGCTGGAACGCATGTACTTATAGAATTAAATTAAGATGTTGTTAAAAGAATTGTTGCACGGCATTCCGGTACAAGATTACCGCGGCACCCTGGAGACGGAGGTGAAAGCCATTTGTCTTGATTCGCGCAAAGCGGAATCGGGAAGTGCATTCATTGCAGTTCGAGGACATCAAACAGATGGGCATTTATTTATTGAAAAGGCCATCGCCTTAGGAGCAGGGGTTATTGTTGCGGAGGAGATGCCTGAACATATCCAAGATGATGTAGTATATGTACTGGTTTCAGATTCTGCCTATGCACTTGGTGTGATTGCAGGTAATTTTTACGGCAATCCTTCCCATAAACTAAAATTGGTAGGGGTAACCGGTACCAATGGTAAAACGACCATTGCGACCTTGCTTTTCAATCTTTTTGGAAAATTGGGTTACCATGTGGGTTTATTGTCGACAGTGCAGAACCAGATTGGGGATCGCATCATTGCCTCCACCCATACCACTCCGGATCCTATTTCCCTCAATGCTTTATTGCAGGAGATGTTGATGGATGGATGTGACTATTGTTTTATGGAGGTCAGCTCGCATGCGGTAGTTCAGCAGCGAATCGCAGGTCTGCGTTTTGCAGGTGGGATATTCAGCAATATTACCCACGATCATTTGGATTTCCACGGCACTTTCGCCAACTATATTAAAGCGAAGAAGAAATTCTTTGATGACTTAGACAGATTTGCATTTGCCTTGACCAATATCGATGATAAAAATGGTCAGGTGATGCTTCAGAATACTTTTGCGCACCGCAAAACATATGGCCTACACCAAATGGCGGATTTCAAAGCCAAGATTTTGGAAAGCCATTTTGATGGAATGCTGTTGCAGATCGATCAGCACGAACTGTGGGTGAAATTGGTAGGACATTTTAATGCCTATAATTTATTGGCGGTTTATGGTGCGGCTATCCTGTTGGAGCAGGAGACCATGAAAGTGTTGACCGCACTTTCGGAGATTGCGGGTGCCGAAGGTCGTTTTGAAACTTTGAAAGCTAAAAATGGCGTAGTGGCTATCGTGGATTATGCCCATACACCGGATGCAGTAGAGAATGTATTGGAAACCATCAATGAACTCCGTCAAGCTGGACAACAGGTTTTTACCGTGTTGGGATGTGGTGGTGATCGAGATAGGACCAAACGCCCGGAAATGGCTGAAGTGGCTTGTCGCCTTAGCGATAAGGTGATCCTAACCTCTGATAATCCAAGATCCGAAGATCCAGCAGCGATCATCAAGGAAATGGAAACCGGCGTGCCTACCGATAAAAAGAAAAATGTGTTTTCCATTACCGACCGTAGAGAAGCTATCCGTGCTGCTTTTCATTTGGCACAAGAAGGAGATGTGATTCTAGTGGCTGGTAAGGGACATGAGAAATACCAGGAAATCAATGGGGTAAAGAACCATTTTGATGATAAGGAAGAATTAATTAAAATTTTTAACGAACATAACTAAACGGATGTTATACTATTTATTCACTTGGCTTAATGAGCATATTCATATCCCTGGAGCTGGACTTTTCCAGTTTATCTCCTTCCGGACGGCCATGGCAGTTATTGTATCGTTAATTATCACCACCGTTTATGGTAGCCGTTTGATCCGCTTGTTGCATCAGAAACAAGTTGGCGAAACGATCCGTGATCTGGGTCTAGAAGGGGAAAAGAAAAAGCAAGGAACACCTACCATGGGTGGATTGATCATCATTGCAGGTATTCTAATTCCAACCTTGTTATTTGCCAAGTTGGATAATATCTATGTGCTTTTAATGATCATCACCACCGTATGGATGGGAGCTATCGGTTTCTTGGATGATTATATCAAGGTATTCCGTAAGAATAAAGAAGGATTGGCCGGTCGTTTCAAAGTGATTGGTCAAGTAGGTTTGGGCGTGTTGATCGCGGTGACGATGTATTTCCATCCGGATATCGTAGTTCGCCAAACGGTTTCCAACCCTTCGTCTTCAAGACCGGTGGAAGTGATCATCAATCCGTCAACAGGGGAGAAGACTTATGCCGAAAACGTAAAATCCACGAAGACCAATATTCCTTTGTATAAGAACAACGAGTTTGATTATGCCAAAGTGTTGGATGTGTTCGGACTGAATAATGTATGGATTACCTTCTGCCTGTTTTTGGTGGTTGTGGTCCTGATTGTTACGGCAGTTTCCAATGGGGCGAACCTAACTGATGGTATTGATGGGTTGGCTACAGGAACCTCCGCCATCATCGGGATTACCTTGGCGATCCTAGCCTACGTATCTGGTAACATCATCTTTTCGGATTACCTGAACATCATGTACATTCCGAATTCTGGAGAGCTGGTAATCTTTGCAGGCGCTTTTGTTGGAGCATGTACCGGTTTCTTGTGGTACAATGCCTATCCGGCACAGGTGTTCATGGGGGATACCGGTAGTTTGACCATCGGTGGTATTATTGCTGCCTTTGCCATCCTGATCCGTAAGGAATTATTGATCCCGGTTTTATGTGGAATTTTCTTGTTGGAAAGCTTGTCGGTTATCCTTCAGGTTTCCTATTTCAAATACACGAAAAAGAAATTCGGTGAAGGAAGACGCATCTTTTTGATGTCGCCTTTGCATCACCATTATCAGAAAAAAGGATATCATGAGTCCAAGATCGTTACCCGATTTTTAATCGTGTCGATCATCTTGGCCATTATTACGGTAGTAACCTTGAAAGTGAGATAAGCAGATGTCGAACATTGCACATACCTATTACCCACAGTCTGGACGCCTAGTGATTCTTGGCGCAGGAGAGAGCGGCGTGGGAGCTGCCATCCTTGGGAAGGATAAAGGCTTTGATGTCTTTGTTTCGGACATGGGTACTATTTCTGAGAAATACCTGAATATGCTTCAGGAAGAAGGGATCGCATTTGAGTCGGGTCAACATACCGAAGACCTGATCGTCAATGCAGACCTGATCGTCAAGAGCCCAGGTATTCCTGAAAAAGCGCCATTGATCAAGCAATTGCGTGGAATGGGAAAACCGATCATCTCGGAAATTGAATTCGCGGCACAGTATACCGATGCTAAATTATTCTGTATCACGGGTTCCAATGGTAAAACAACGACCACCTTATTAACCTATCATGTATTGAAGCAAGGAGGGTTGAACGTTGGGCTTGCGGGTAATATCGGGAACAGCTTTGCCTTACAGGTAGCAAGGGAACAACATGATAGCTATGTATTGGAGATCAGCAGTTTCATGTTGGACGATATGTACCATTTCCGCGCTGATGTAGCGGTTATATTGAACATTACGCCTGACCATTTGGACAGGTACGATTATAAGATGGAGAATTATGTGGCTTCTAAGTTCCGAATGGTTCAGAACCAACGAGCAGAAGATTATTTCATCTATTGCCAGGATGATGCAGAAACAGTTGCTGCCCTGGATAAACATCCCACAGCAGCGCAATACCTGCCTTTCACCCAAGAGGGGGAATTAAGCATAGGTGCCTTTGTGGATGCCGACAAGAACTTGAACATTTTAGTACCAAATAGAGAAGCTTTTACCATGAATATTGAAGAATTATCACTGCAGGGCAGACACAATGTTTACAACAACAGTGCCGCAGGTTTAGTAGCCAAAGTACAGGAACTCCGTAACCAGACGATGAAGGAAAGTATGGGTTCTTTTGTAAATGTAGAGCATCGCTTAGAGCATGTTGCCTGCATCGGTGGGGTCAATTACATCAATGATTCGAAAGCGACGAACGTGAATTCGGTTTGGTATGCTTTGGAAAGTTTCAGCACGGAGATCGTGTTGATCATGGGTGGAGTGGACAAAGGAAATGATTACGAAATGTTACGTGATTTGGTAAAATCCAAAGTGAAAGCGATCATCTGTATCGGTAAAGATACTGGTCGTATCCATGAGGCTTTTGAGGATGATACCGATGTGATCGTGAATTCAGCTTCTATGAGCGATGCGGTACAGATTGCTTCGCATCTAGCGAAAAAAGGAGATACGGTATTGTTATCGCCGGCATGTGCGAGCTTTGACTGGTTCAAGAATTATGAAGATCGCGGCGAACAATTTAAGGATGCAGTAATGCACTTATAAAATTAAGATTTATGATGGAACGCATTTTTTCAAAACTTAAAGGAGATAAATGGATCTGGATCATCGTGATCCTGTTATCCATTTGGTCGCTATTGGCTGTTTATAGCTCGGTAGGTCCTTTGGCATACAAAGAAGGAAAGGGTACGGAAATTTATTTGTTTAAGCACTTCTTTACAGTGGCCGCAGGTTTTGGTCTGATGTATCTATCCCATAAACTGGATTACCGCTATTATGCCGGTATTTCCAAATTATTGATGTTGATCACTATTCCATTGTTGTTATATACCTTATTATTCGGTAGTAAGGTCAATGATGCGAGCAGGTGGTTGACCATTCCGATCATCAACCAGACGTTCCAGACCTCGGATTTGGCGAAACTGGCCCTGATCACTTTTTTGGCAAGGATGTTATCCCGTAAGCAAGAGGAGATCAAAGATGTGAAGAAATCCTTTATTCCGATCATGGGTGCGGTTTGTGTAGTCTTTGTATTGATTGCCTTGGCCAACCTTTCAACCGCTTTGATGCTGTTTGGTGTGAGTGTGTTGTTGTTGATGATCGGTCGGATCAGTTTCAAGCAGATAGCCGTAGTATGTATGGGTGGTGCTGTGCTCTTGACCTTGGTCATGCTATTAGGACCACGTCGTGCAACCTATATCAGTCGAATACAAGGGTTCTTTCAAACGGAATCTGTACATGAAGGCAATACTTCTTTTCAGGATGATAAAAACTTCCAAGCGAATAATGCCAAGATTGCCATCGCAACAGGAGAGATGTTCGGAAAAGGCGTTGGTAACTCCGTTCAGCGGAATTCCTTACCACACCCTTATTCGGATTTTATTTTCGCGTTCATCATTGAAGAATATGGAACCGTTGGAGGCGCAGTACTCTTGTTCTTATACATAGCCTTGATGTACCGGATCATCCGGATTGTGACCATGAGTCCTCGGGCGTTCGGTGCTTTTCTGGCGGCAGGCCTAGGATTCAGTCTGACCATTCAAGCCTTGGCGAATATGGCGGTGGCCGTAGGTCTAGGACCGGTTACTGGGGTTCCTTTGCCATTGGTCAGTATGGGGGGTACTTCCATCTTGTTCACTTCGATCGCTTTGGGGATCATCTTGAGTGTGAGCCGAAATATTGAAGAGATCAAGAACAAGGAAGAATTGGAGCCCGCAAAGGTTAGGACACCAAAGAAAGTAGTAGTAGGTACAATTTAATAGCATAACAGATGGCGCATCGAATCATAATTAGTGGCGGAGGAACTGGGGGACATATTTTCCCGGCGATTGCCATCGCTAATGCGCTAAAAAATATAGCTCCGGATACCGAGATCCTTTTTGTAGGAGCAAATGGTAAGATGGAGATGGAGCGGGTTCCAGCAGCAGGATACGAAATCATCGGATTGGATATTGCTGGGATTAATAGACAATCGATGTTGAAAAACATCAGCCTTCCATTTAAGATGATCAAAAGTCTATGGAAAGCAAGGCAAGTTCTTAAAGATTTTAAAGCAGAGGCAGCTATCGGTGTTGGTGGCTATGCGTCGGGACCCTTGTTGATGATGGCCAATATGATGGGCCTTCCGACAGTGATCCAGGAGCAGAATTCATTTGCTGGGGTGACCAACAAAAAATTGGGAGCCAAGGCAAAACGCATCTGCGTGGCATACGAAGGGATGGATCGTTTCTTTCCTAAGGATAGGATCTTGTTGACAGGAAATCCGATCCGTAAGTCATCAGTGGCTATTGAGGGGAAAAAGGAGGAAGCCATGCATGCTTTCTTCTTGGATGCCAAGAAGAAAACCGTTTTGGTAACAGGGGGTAGTTTAGGCGCAAAGACGCTGAACGATTGCATCAAAGCAGGTATTCCTGCCTTCGTCGCACAGGATATTCAGGTGATCTGGCAATGTGGGAGCTACTATTATGAGAAGCTGCAAGCAGAATTTGGGGACTCCCTTCCGGAGAACATCAAATTGATGCCATTCCTGGAGCGCATGGATTATGCTTATGCAGCGGCGGATGTGATCGTGGCAAGAGCTGGTGCGGGGACCATATCTGAACTATGTGTGGTTGGTAAACCGGTTATCCTGGTTCCTTCGCCAAATGTTTCGGATGATCATCAGACCAAAAATGCTTTGGCCCTGGTGAACAAGGATGCGGCGGTGATGGTCAGGGATGCGCAAGCTGGTTCGGATTTGGTGGAAACCATCCTGAACCTATTGTTTGATCCTGAAAAGCAGGTCAAATTGAGCGAAGAGATCAAGAAATTGGCATTGGCGGATGCGGATGAAGTCATTGCAAAAGAAGTATTGGAATTAATAAAAAAATAAAGAAATGAATATCGACAAAATAAAAAGAGTTTACCTACTGGGCATCGGAGGAATCGGCATGAGCGGATTGGCTCGTTATTTTAGTCGTTTGGGATGCGAAGTGGCAGGGTATGACCGTACCTCTACCGAGTTGACCAGAACCTTGGAGGCAGAAGGATTAGATATCACGTATACCGATGATATCAATACCGTTCCGGCTGTTTTTAAGGAAGCGAATGAGGAGACGCTTTTGATCTATACCCCTGCTATTCCAAAGGATTTGGCGCTTAAAGCCTTCTTTATGGAGCAAGGTCATGAATTGTTCAAAAGATCTCAGGTATTAGGGTTTATTTCGGCAAGCCGGTTTACGATTGCCGTAGCTGGTACCCATGGGAAGACAACAACATCAACCATGGTTGCCCATATATTGAAAGATTCAGGTTATGATTGTTCAGCTTTCTTAGGCGGGATCAGTACCAACTACCAGAACAATGTATTGTTCGGTGATAATAATGTGGTTGTCGTGGAAGCCGATGAATACGATCGTTCTTTCTTGACTCTTCATCCGAATATTGCCATAGTTACTTCGGCGGATGCTGATCACTTGGATATCTATGGAGATCCTGAAGAATTGGTCACTTCCTTTAAACTATTCTTGGATAGGGTGGTGGAAGATGGCGATAAGATCGTGAAAAAAGGTTTGCCATTTTCAGGAAACATCACGTATGCCCGTGAGGAGAAATGTGATGCCTACGCAGAAAATGTACACGTGAGAGATGGGGAATTTTATTTTGATTACCATTCGGAGACTTTGATTTTAAAGGATGTGCACCTGGGTATCCCGGGATTACATAATGTAGAGAATGCCGTTGCTGCGATTACGGTAGCGAATCTGTTGGGTATCGAAGCGGATAAGATCCGTACGGCCTTATCGAATTTTGCAGGCGTTAAAAGACGTTTCGAATTTATCGTTAAGAATCCGTCACATATTTATATTGATGACTATGCGCATCATCCGGAGGAATTGAGGGCCTTTTTGACCTCGATGAAGAAGCTATATCCGAACAAGAAACTGACGGTGGTCTTCCAACCTCACCTGTTCACAAGAACACGTGATTTTGTAGATGGATTTGCGGAAGTTCTTGGGTTAGCCGATGAGTTGTTGTTAATGGAGATCTATCCGGCAAGGGAGCTGCCTATTGAAGGAGTGGATTCTTCTTGGTTATTGGACAAGATCAATCTGGAGAATAAAAGATTGGTAAGCCCAGAAGAGGTATTGGAAATCATTAAAGCAGAAAGCCCAGAATTAGTGGTTACTGTAGGAGCAGGCGATATTGATAAATTGGTTAAACCGATTAGCGAAGTATTACATGTTGGATAAAATAAGAAATATCAAATGGCGTCAGGTCGGCTACTTCTTCCTAAGCATTGTTGCGCTGGTAGGGGTGGGCATGTTGATGAGTCTGGTCAATAAAAAGGATCAGGTTCAGGTGTGCTCGGCCTTGAAAGTGATGGTCGAAGGAAAGGAGACTTTTATCGACCAGACGGATATTACTTCGATGATCCAGGAGAAATTCGGCCGTGTAGTGGGAAGACCATTGAACGAGATCCCTCTACAAAAGATCGAAACCGAGTTAAGGAGATCGCCATATGTGTCGGAAGCCGATGTACATATGGATATGGATGGAACCATGAAAGTACAGGTGATGCAACGGGAAGTTGTGCTACGCGTGATCAACCAGAATGGACAGGAATACTATGTGGATTCCAAGAATCAAAAGATTCCGGTAACCTTGAAGTATGTTCCGCATGTGATGGTTGCGAACGGGTTTATCGGCGAAGGCTATAAGAAATCCTTGGAACCGGTTCAGACAAAAGCTGTAAAGGATTTGATCAAAGTGGTGGAGCAAACGAAAAACGATGAATTATGGTCTAACCAGATTGTGCAGCTCTATGTGAACAATGAGCGGGATATCGAGATTGTGCCGCGTGTTGGAGACCAGCAGTTGGTAATAGGGAATGCCGATTCATTGAGTTATAAACTGGATAGGTTGACCAAGTTCTATACCCATATCCTTCCAAAAGTAGGTAATGATGCCTACAGTAAGGTGAATGTAAAGTATGGTGGTCAGATCATTTGTGAGCGAAAAGGAGAGTGGTTTATGGACAGCTTACAGATGAAAATAAATAAAGACAACTTAATGCGTTAAGCAGACAAACAAAGGAGAAAAAAAGGAATTATAATATACAGCATCAAACACAGCATATGAAACCTAGAATTACAGAAAATGAAAAAGAGAATCCAATCATTGTCGGATTGGATATCGGTACCACGAAGATCTGCGTAACGGTTGGTCGTCGTAGTGGTGCTAACAAGGTGGAATTATTGGGTGTAGGGAAAGCAGAATCTGCAGGAGTGAACCGTGGTGTCGTTGCCAACATCCAAAAAACGGTAACCAGCATCCGCGAAGCAGTGGCAGTGGCCGAAGGACAATCCAACGTTGACATCAAAGTGGTAAACGTAGGTATTGCCGGACAACACATCAAAAGTATTCAACACCGTGGTATCTTGACCAAGAACGACGATGATGAAATCGGACGGATCGACATCGAACGTTTGATTTCGGACATGTATAAATTGGTATTGCCTCCAGGAGAGGAGATCATCCATGTTTTACCACAGGAGTTCACCATCGACAATGAGCCTGGTATCAAAGAACCGATCGGTATGGCGGGAAGACGCGTAGAAGCAAACTTCCACATCATCTCGGGTCGTGTAACCGATATCAAGAACATCAAACGTTGTGTAGATAATTCTGACCTTGAGGTATCGGAACTGATCTTGGAACCATTGGCATCTTCAGAAGCTGTATTGGATGAAGAAGAAAAAACAGCTGGTGTGGTATTGGTGGATATCGGTGGAGGTACTACGGATGTAGCGATCTTCCATGAAGGTATCATCCGTCATACAGCGGTTATTCCTTTGGGAGGTAACATCGTAACGGAAGATATCCGTCAGGGATGTTCGGTATTACGTAATCAAGCGGAGCAATTGAAGGTTCGTTATGGTTCGGCTTTGGCAGATGAAAACAAGGATAACGAGGTGATCTGTGTACCTGGTATCCGTGGAAGAGAGCCAAAGGAGATTTCTGTTAAAAATTTAGCCTATATCATTCAGGCAAGAATGGAAGAGATCATCGAGCATGTATATTATGAAATCAAAGCTTCGGGCTATGAAGATAAATTGATCGCAGGTATTGTGATCACGGGTGGTGGTGCACAATTGAAACATTTGGTTCAGTTGGTGGAGTACATCACAGGTATCGATTGCCGTATCGGTTATCCGAACGAATACTTGGCAAAAACAGATATGTTGAACAAACAGGCATTCGATGAATTGAAGAGCCCATTGTATGCAACAGGTATCGGTTTATTGATCAAAGGTATTCAGTCTATCGAGGAAGAAGAGAAGCGCGACGAGGAGAGAACGACAAGAAAAACTCCGGTTGCAGGGAAAGAAAAATCCAAAGATGACGTTAAAGTTATAGCGGAAGGTCAAAGCAGAAAAGAAGGTTGGTTATCTCGTTTCTTAGGAGACTGGATCAAAGACGGGGCGGACATTGACGATGATACTTTCATTGGAAAAAAATAATTATCAACATCAGTATGTTTTTTCCACAATTTAACAAATGTGGATAACTATTGTTAATATATTGGTAATATTACATTAGAATTGTTGAGTCAAGTTGCGATAACGTAATAGATTGATGAAGAATTAAATAGGATAAATTATATGTCGATACAATTTGAAATGTTAAAGGAGAATTCATCAATTATCAAGGTAATTGGTGTAGGTGGAGGCGGCGGGAATGCTGTAAACCACATGTACAAGCAGGGAATTAGTGGTGTAGACTTCATCGTGTGTAACACGGATGCGCAAGCATTGGAGTTGAGTCCTATCCCGAACAAGGTACAATTAGGAGCAAGTTTAACGGAAGGAATGGGTGCTGGTGCCGATCCTGATGTGGGTGAGAACTCGGCTATCGAGAGTATTGAGGATATCAAACGTATGTTGGGTACCAATACGAAGATGCTTTTCATCACAGCAGGTATGGGTGGTGGAACCGGTACTGGAGCAAGTCCAGTATTGGCGAAAGCAGCAAAGGAATTGGGGATATTGACCGTTGCTATTGTGACTACTCCCTTTACTTTCGAAGGTAAGCGTCGTCGTATGCAAGCTGAAGATGGCTTGGAAGAACTACGTAAATACGTGGATTCCTATTTAGTGATTTCGAACGATCGCTTACGTGAGATCTTCGGAAACCTAACAATGACTGCTGCCTTTGCAAAAGCAGATGATATCTTAACGACTGCTGCAAAGGGTATTGCTGAAATTATTACTATTCCGGGTTATGTGAACGTCGATTTCAAGGATGTTCGTACCGTAATGAATGATAGCGGTGTTGCTATCATGGGTAATGCTGTGGCAAAAGGAGAACAACGCGCATTAGATGCTGTAACTGGCGCATTGGCCTCTCCATTATTAAAAGACAATGAAATTGAAGGTGCTCGTTACATCCTATTGAACATTACTTCCGGTACACGTGAGGTAACCATGGATGAGGTAGCTATCGTAACAGATTATATCCAAGAGAAGGCTGGTCTTTCGGCTGATCTGATCTGGGGTAACTGTATCGATGAGGACTACGACGAGGAGCTTTCTGTAACCATAATCGCGACTGGTTTTCAAACTGCGGAAGAGCGCGTGAAAGAAAAAGAGAAAGAGAAGATCGCTATTCCCTTAACACCCGAAGTTCAAACTTCGGCTTTCGTAAAACCAGTAGCAACCAATCAGTTTGTTGAGCGTACTGCACAGGAGCCATCGGCTTTTGTAAAGACTACACAACCGGCGGAGCCAACTGCTCCTCAAGGTCCACAAGCTGATCTGTTTTCCAATAAAGTAGCATCTGCTTCACAAGCAAATGCAGTGGAGAACAAAGAACCAAATTTGATTCGTCATACCTTGGAGCTTGAAGATAGTAATGATGTTGAAGAGGTAGAAGAAGATCCAAATCCACACGGGTTTGAATTGAAAACTTCACCATCGATCTTCGAATTCAAATTGCCAACGGTATTCGATGCGTATAAAACCAACGAAGAACCGGAGGAAGTTGCTCCACAGGCGCAAGCACCAATTCAGTCGCCATTGCAGGCAGAACCTCAGCCAAAAGCTGAAGTTGAACTGGAAGAGGCGATCAAAGAAGAGTCCAATTTTGAGGATCAATTGATGAAAACGAAAGAAAGAATCCTTCGTTTGAAAGAATTGAGCATGAAATTGAAGTCTTCGAACGGTCTTCAGGAATTGGAGAATGAGCCAGCATACAAGAGAAAACAAAAGACCTTGGATGATGTGCCACATTCTTCCCAATCACAAGTGAGCCGCTTTACCTTGTCGTTTGATGATGGTGAAACGGAGATCAGACCGAACAATTCGTTCTTGCACGACAATGTAGATTAATCTTATCCTATTTAATACTAAAGGGTGGTCTGTGAAGACCACCTTTTTTGTTTTTAGTTTTGTTTTTTGAAAAAAGATGTTAATTTAGAGGTAGTTACTAAAAAATTATCTCAATTAAATCTAACAATTATGGCAAGTATTGATAAATTCAAAGAACTTAAATCAGTTATCGATGGATTGGAAAATGATGCTGAAAAATTCTATTCAAAAGCAAATAGCGCTGCTGGAACACGCGTGAGAAAAGGTTTGCAGGATGTGAAAACATTGGCTCAATCTTTACGTTTAGGTATTCAGGATCTGAAAAACAAGAAATAGAAACCTGAGAAAACCTTGTTACAGTTTAAGCCCTATCAATGGGCTTTTTTTATGCGCAAATACTATTATATTTACAATATGAATAAACTTCAAAATCCTATCTGGCTGATGAGCTCGGCCTATGATCAATTGACTCAAGATGAATTGTTGGATGCGGCAAACGCGGCGGGTGCACAAGGGATAGATCTTTGTGTTTTCCGTAGGGATGGTGCCAGACAGGACCATACCGCGACCCATTTGGATTATGAATCCTTTGGACCGGAACAGGCTAAGGCATTGTTGGATAAATTCAATGCCAAAGGATTACGCTTGTCCTTAGGCGCCTTTGAGAATATGATAGGAGGCGAGGAAGACCAACGTGTAAAAAATCAGAACCATTTGTTGGCCTTGATCCGGATCGCGCATTTGTTGGGTGGTGATGAGAACGATGTGAAGGTAGGGACCTTTGTGGGGTATAACCATGAATTGGGTAATCAGATCGATGGATTCCAACGGAATCTGGAGGAATATAAAAAGGTTTTTGAACCGATCGTAAAATATGCGGAAGGTTTGGGCGTGACGATCGTCTATGAGAATTGCCCGATGGAGGGCTGGAGATCTTCCCGCTATAGCAGTACCTTTAATAATTTACCAGGAGTCCTAGCTGCCCGCAAATTGATGTATGCGATGATCCCTAGTGCTGCCCATGGCGAGATCTACGATCCTTCCCATGATATTTGGCAGAATACCGATCCGGTGGATGTCATTGATGAAATGGACATCAACAGGTTGAAACGTATCCATGTGAAAACAACACGTATGAACTACGGAAAAGCCTATACCGAATGGGGCGGAATGTATCCGATGCAATATGTATCGCCAGAATTGGCAGAATTGGCTGGGGTCAGTATCCCGCAGCATGATTGGGATAGACATCATTATACCGCTATGCTGCCTGGATTTGGTGGTACAGATCATATGGACTGGAATGCATTTGTAGAGATATTGCACGAGAGAGGCTTTTCTGGGCCGTTTGAGATCGAGAACGAGGCTAAGAACTCCAAAGATACCCATAATATGGGAGCGATCAACCAAGGGGCTAAAAACACGGTCAATTACCTTGCGCCTTTATTATGGAGCCTGGAGGATAATGGCTATACTTATACCGAACAACGTCCATTAAAGGGAATTGATAGAAAAGATATTCCGCTTCAAACAATGGATAGTTTGAAATAATACCAAAATTTTATTGTATAAAAGAAAAGGAATAACCAAGCGGTTATTCCTTTTCTGTATTCATTTTGAACAGGGAAATCAAATCGGGAATATTGGTTACCCCTAATTTTTCAAATATTCTGCTCTTATAGGTACTTACAGTAGAGGAACTCAGGTTCAATCGGTTGGAAACTTCAATGATTCCCAAACCTTCGATCAAGTGTCTGGCCACATCCATTTCCCGGTTCGATAATTTGAACAATGGGTTCAAGCTATCGACCTTTGATTTGCTGGTGGTCAACTTCTGCACATAGAGATCTTTAATGGCATCCGACATATATCTTCCTCTTTCGAAGATGCTGTTAATGGCATTGGTGAACTCAGTCATGCTGGTCGTTTTGTTCACATATCCTGCCGCTCCAGCTTCAATATACCTTAATGCATAGAGGCTCTCATCATAGGATGAGAACACCAGGATCTTCAAATCGGGCTGGATTTCCAATATCTCTTTAATGACCTTGATGTTATTTCCTCCGGGCATATTGATGTCCAAGAGCAATAAGTCGTACCTGTTATTTTTTAGCTCCCCAAAAACTTCATCATAGGTCTGGGCCTGGGTGATTTCAACAGCCTTAATGGTCTCCTTGATGGCGGTTGAAACACCTAGTCTTACTATGATGTGGTCGTCGGCAATTAAAATTTTCTTCATATTTACACGATCACTAACCGAGATTTCTGCTTTTTTGACTGTGTGATTTATCAATAGGCAGGGTTTATTTATTATTTATAGTAGTTAATTTATTTCTTCAAATATAAGATATTCGTGACAATTCACTTCACCTTAATTTTTTTTTGTTAAATGTAGTTCGTAGCCTACTAAATATAGACAAATATTTTCGGAATTATTTTATTATATCATTCTAAACCGTTTTTTTTGTCGATTATTTGTTTTAAATTTCAAATAGCAAATAAATTTTTCACAGTTAAGACTATTGAATAAAATGGGATTTTTAAAAGAGTTTAAAGAATTTGCCATGCGTGGCAGTGTCATCGATCTAGCGGTCGGTGTGGTTATTGGTGGTGCATTCGGTAAGATTGTAACATCTTTAGTGGATGATATCATCATGCCTCCGATCGGTTTTATCACAGGTGGAGTAGATTTCTCCAAGATGAAATATGTGATCAGCGAAGCGAATGAAGCTGCTGGTACCACAGAAGTAGCGATCAACTACGGTAACTTCATCAACGTGCTGATCCAGTTCTTGATCATTGCCTTCTGTATTTTCATCGTGATCAAAGGATTGAATTCATTGAAACGCGAAAAACCAGCTGAAGAAGCAGCTCCAGCTCCTCCAACAAAAGAAGAAGTTTTGTTGACAGAGATTCGCGATTTATTAAGAAATAAATAAGCCATTTCTGCGCTCAGAAAGCAAATTATGCAGGTGATCATGCCTAATTAATTTGCTTTTTTTTATTTATTATATCCTGAGTGTTGCGGAATTGTGAAATAAACTTTATTTTTGCATTCCTCTTTTGAGGGATAAATTGATTAAAAGTATAAAAACAAGCATAAAAGCGTCATGAAGAGAACATTTCAACCTTCGCAAAGAAAAAGAAGAAATAAACACGGATTCAGAGAGCGTATGAGCTCTGCAAATGGTAGAAGAGTATTAGCTTCTCGTAGAGCTAAAGGAAGAAAACGCCTTACAGTTTCTGACGAATACCGTCACAAAGGTTAATCCAAACATCGCCGGTGATACGTCGACCGAGCTAATTTAGCCGGCTCAATGCACATCGAGATGAAAAAATATACATTTACAAAAGAAGAACGATTATGTAGCAAAAGGTGGATCGACCATCTTTTCGATAATGGTTCTTCTTTTATTGTATATCCTTTCCGGATGGTCTATGCCCAGGCTCCTTCCGAACTCCCATACCCTGTACAAACCATCATTTCAGTTTCCAAGCGTAAGTTTAAGAAAGCGGTCGACCGCAATTATTTCAAGCGTCGGATGCGCGAAGCCTATCGTTTGGAAAAGCATAATCTTTACGATTTTTTGACTGAACATTCCCTACATTTGCTCTTGACCATACAATACGTGGGCAAAGAAGATCTGCCATTTGCCGAAATGCAGGCAAAAATGAAGCAAATGCTCTTAAAATTGAAAAATGAAATTGCTAAATCTGATCTGGGAGAAGGGAATTAAGCTTCCCATCAAATGGGTATTCCTTTTTATTATTAGGTTTTACCAGTTGTTCATATCGCCCTTTTTAGGTGCAAGTTGTCGGTATTCGCCAACCTGCTCCCAATATGGGAAGGAAGCCATCCTGAAATATGGCCCTTTCAAAGGCGGATGGATGACGGTAAAACGGATCGCTCGTTGTAATCCATGGGGTGGTCATGGTCATGATCCTGTTCCATAATTCTACTATGTCAAACTGCTATATCCTTTCCATTGAAACTGCAACACAGGTATGTTCGGTTTCCCTATCCAATAACGGTCGTTTAGTTGATTCCGTGTTCAGCAATGAACCCAATATGCATGCAACGGCATTGACGGTCTTTATCCAAGAGCTTTTGGATAAGACGGGGCTGACGTTTCAGGACCTGGCAGCAATATCTGTGAGCATGGGGCCGGGCTCTTATACCGGGTTGCGAATAGGGGTTTCTGCGGCAAAAGGATTGTGCTATGCAATGGATATCCCTTTGATCGGAATTAATAGCTTAGAAGCGATGTTAGGTGGGTATCTGATGAATCATGAGCATGTAGGGGAGAAGCTGATGCTATGTCCAATGATTGATGCACGGAGATTGGAAGTCTACACAGCATTTTTTGATGCTGATGGAACAACTTTAACGGAAACCCATGCCCTGATCGTGGATGAACAAACCTTTGATGCGTATTTGAAGGAAGGTTTCAAGGTCGTTTTATTTGGAGCTGGTGCAGATAAGTTCAAGGAGATGTTTGCCTCCAAAGAGGGGGTGACTATAGTAGAGGGCTTTGAATCCCATGCCTCTCAGCAAGGAAAGCAGGCCTATGATAAATTCAAACAACAGCAATTTGAGGATGTTGCTTATTTTGAACCGTATTACCTGAAGGATTTTGTGGTGACCAAGTCTAAAAAGAACCTACTTTCCTCTTAATCTTATAACCATCGTTTTCTTTTGAACCAGATATAGATCAGGGCAGAAAGCGCCATCATTACCCCAATAATGATCGGGTATCCATAGTACCATTCCAGTTCAGGCATGTATTTGAAATTCATGCCATAAACCCCTACGATAAACGTTAAAGGCATAAAAAATACGGAGATGATGGTCAGCGTACGCATGATCTCATTGGTATGGTTGGATTCGATGTTGAAATAGATGGACAGCAATTGTGCCGTGTTCTCACTGATATTGCGGTAAAGGGTATTCGTTCTGGAATAGATATCCCTTAAGTCTTGCGTATAGATGTTCTGGTACTCGGGCATATGGAAATAGTCCACGATATCCTTGTACAGGGTCAGAATGATCCGGATCAAGTCAACCTGTCTTTTCAAATAGTACACCTTTCGAAGGAAAGGTTTTCTGCGGCTATGCAGGAAAACAATCTCTTCATAATTATCCAGTTTCTCGGAAAGATCGGAAATGATCAAGGTTTCGAATGATTTTAGCGAAGAAGAAACCAGGGTATTCACCAGGCTTTTGCTGGATTTCAGTTTTTTATTGGTCTTATCCAGATCGATCAATTCGGAAAGGAAATTGATTTCATTCCGATGTACCGTGATGACAAAGTCCTGCCCGTAGAATAAGGAAATTCGATTGGTGATATCCGTTAAGGTATCGGAACTTTCCGGAAAACTCTCTGCAATATTCCTAAGGATGAGGAAATGGTATTCCTCAAATTCTTCAATTTTTGGCAAATGGCCGATTTCCAGGCAATCTTTGATGGAAGCATCCTTAATGTTGTACCTTTCTTTGAGATCTGTGAAATCATCGATAGAAGGGTTGAAGATGTCGAACCAGTCGAAACCATTGTCTTCCTTGCTGAGAATCTGTTTTACCATAGTAGCGTAATAATTACCGAAAATTAGGGAGATTTAAGGATATATCAAAAAAATGGCAGCCTGTATTTTCAGACTGCCATTTTTATATCTTAATGAAGAATTACCTCCTCCTGTGTATTATTTCTTTGAAGGAGTTTTATCCGCATATTCTTTGTTCAAAGCGTCGATCACTTCTTTGGTGATATCCATCTTTGGATCAGCATAAAGAACGGCAGGGTTGGTTTTTGAATAAGTCAATACCAATTTGTACCCTTTATCTTCAGCATGTTTCTGAAGGTATTCTGTTACTGCAGTATAAACTTTGGAGAATTCTGTCTGCTCTTCTTGACCAATGGATTGACCAGCATTCTGCTCCATACGTTGAAGGTCGCCTTGCAAACGAACCAAACGCTCTTCAGTTGCCTGGCGTTCCGTTGCGCTCATGCCTTGACCTTTTTGTTGGTATTCTGCTACTTCTCTTTGGTAAGCTTGTCCTTTTGCCTGGAAATCAGCTTGCGCTTTTTTGAATTTCGCTTCTAATCTAGCGCGTACATCTTTGTAGTACGTGTATTTTTCAGATAAAGAATCTGAATTTACATAAACGATCTTCTCTTCTTGGGCAGTGGTTGGGGTTGTTGTTGCTGCTGTAGTGGAAGCAGTAGTGTTATCTTTTTTTGCTTCTTGGTTACAGGAAACGATTGCTGCAGTGGCAACAAGACCTAAGGTCAATTTTACTAATTTATTCATTCTTTTCTTGTATTTCGATTTTCTGAAGAACAAACCTAAGATAAAAAAATGAAATTTTACCAAAAATGCATGAAAAGCTAGTAAATAATGGCTTGGATGAGGATGTTTTTGGGAGAGTACCCGAGCGTATTTTTAAGCGTTTTATGTTTGATTATTAAGGTAATTTTTCGTATTTTTGAAAGTTAATCAACAGTAATATTAATTCATTTTCATGAGCGAAGAAAACAAAAAACCTTCAACGTATTCAGCGGATAATATCCAGGTTTTAGAGGGATTAGAAGCGGTACGTAAGCGTCCATCTATGTATATTGGTGATACGGGAGTAAAGGGTCTGCATCACCTGGTTTATGAAGTAGTCGATAACTCAATTGACGAAGCTGTTGCCGGTTATTGCGATGACATCGTTGTAACTATCCAAAAAGACAACGCTGTTTCGGTAAAAGATAATGGTCGTGGTATCCCTACAGGTATCAACAAAAAAGAGAATAAATCGGCATTAGAGCTGGTTATGACGGTATTGCACGCCGGTGGTAAATTCGATAAGGATACGTATAAGGTATCTGGAGGTTTGCACGGTGTGGGGGTTTCCTGTGTGAATGCCCTGTCGACCTTATTGCGTGCAGAAGTTCATCGTGAGGGTAAGATCTTTGTGCAGGAGTATGCACAGGGTAAGCCGCAATTTGATGTAAAGGAGATTGGTGAGAGTGACAAAACAGGAACTATTGTAACATTCCATCCGGATCCGGAGATCTTTACAACAACCATCGTCTATAACTATGATACCTTAGCAAACCGTTTGAGAGAGCTTTCTTTCTTGAACAAAGGGATTCGATTGACATTGATCGATGAGCGTGAGGTATTGGAGGATGATTCTTTCCGCCAGAATATCTTTTTCTCAGAAGGTGGACTGCAAGAATTCGTGAAGTTCTTGGATGGCAATCGCCATGCCTTGATCCCTGAACCGATCTATGTAGAAGGAATCAAACAAGGTATTCCCGTAGAACTTGCTTTGCAATACAACGATACATATGCGGAGAATGTACATTCTTATGTAAATAACATCAATACCATCGAAGGTGGTTCTCACGTGGCTGGTTTCCGTAGAGGTTTGACCAGGACGTTGAAGAAATATGCCGATGATTCAGGTTTATTGAAGAACTTAAAAGTAGAGATTACAGGTGATGACTTCCGTGAGGGATTGACTGCGGTAATTTCTGTTAAAGTTGCTGAACCTCAGTTCGAGGGGCAGACAAAAACCAAATTGGGTAACTCTGAAGTAATGGGTGCGGTGGATGTTGCCGTTGGTGAGATCTTAAGTGCTTATTTGGAGGAGAATCCGAGAGAGGCAAAACAGATCGTACAGAAAGTGATCATTGCTGCCCAAGCACGTGCTGCGGCTCGTAAAGCCCGTGAGTTGGTTCAACGTAAAACGGTTATGGGAGGTTCTGGTTTACCAGGTAAACTGGCCGACTGTTCGGATAATGATCCAGCGAGCTGTGAGATTTTCTTCGTCGAGGGAGATTCTGCGGGTGGTACGGCTAAGCAAGGTCGCGACCGTAGAACGCAGGCGATCATGCCTTTGAGAGGTAAGATCCTAAACGTGGAAAAGGCTATGGAACATAAGATCTATGAAAACGAAGAGATCAAGAATATGTTCACAGCATTAGGGGTTAGTATTGGTACCGCCGAGGATTCCAAAGCATTGAATACCGACAAACTTCGTTACCACAAGATTATTATTATGACGGATGCCGATGTCGATGGATCGCACATTGCGACTTTATTGTTGACATTCTATTTCCGTTATATGAAGGAGTTGATTGAGCGTGGATATGTTTATATCGCTACTCCTCCTTTGTATTTAGTGAAGAAAGGTAAGGATTTCCAATATGCATGGACAGAAGATCAGCGTTTGGCCGCTATTCAGCGCTTAAAAGGTGCGGGTAAAGAGGATAGTGTTCATGTGCAAAGGTATAAAGGTCTTGGTGAGATGAACGCGGAACAATTATGGGATACTACGATGGATCCGGATAAGCGTACGTTGCGTCAGGTGACGATTGAAAATGCTGCGGAATGTGATCGTATTTTCTCGATGTTGATGGGCGATGAAGTTGCTCCTCGTAGGGAATTTATCGAAGCGAACGCGAGGTATGCGAAGATTGATATTTAATTGGTAGATATTAGATGATAGATATTAGACGATAGATATTAGCGTGAAATATTTGAGAAAGGCAGTTCATTTTGAACTGCCTTTTTATTTGGGTGGAATTTTAGCTTAGGGAGCCCGCGTCATTGCGAGGAGGTTATCTCGTCCTTGCGAGTCGGTACGCCCGCCGTCATTGCGAGGAGGTACGACGAAGCAATCTTTGGATTCATGTCATCCTGAGCAGCGTCGAAGGATCTGTACGGGTACCAAATGTAGATCCTTCGACTTCGCTCAGGATGACATGGTTTGAAAGATTGCTTCGTTCCTCGCAATGACGGAGGTGGCTTCTATTTGGCTTCTAGATGTAAGCATAGTTTAAAGAGCGTGTAAGTATTATGCAAGTGCCTTTTAGCACTTACACCTCACTTAGAAGTCACTTACACCTCACTTGAAGTCAGAAGCAAATCTTTGCTTAATAACAACCTAGTAACAAACAAATAACAACCCAATAACAACCCAATAACAACCCAATAACACCCAAATAATATCTTAATAACAACCTAATAACAACCCAATAATATCCCAATAATATATTTATAGCATATTGATTTTAAATATTTTACATAAATAAAAACATCAAATTATGCGTCGATATATCTTCTTTCTTTTTCTCCTCATAACCCTTTTCCCCAACCTCTCTAATGCCCAAACCGAAGAAAAAATCCTAGAAGAAATATCCTTATCCGCATCTGATCCTGATGTCTTCACCGAAGATCTTACCGCACAGCTCGAACTCCTAAAACCTCTCCAAAAAAATCCACTAAACCTCAATACCATCTCCGAAGAGGAACTCCAACAACTTTTCTTCCTCTCCGCCAACCAAATCAATCAATTCTTCCTACACCGACAAAAATCAGGACCCTTCCTTTCCGTTAATGAACTGCAAGTCATTCCAGGATTTACCAACGAAGTGATTACCCTTATGCTTCCTTATATCACTGTAAAACCAAGCAATACCTTTAAACTATCCGATCTCCGTAAAAAATCCCTCGATAACTCGGCCTGGTCCATGTTCACTTATTCCAGGACCCTACAACCCGCTAAGGGCTACCAAATAACAGATCCTGAACGGTCCAAATATCTGGGCAGTCCAGATCGTTTATTGGCCCGATTTCGATGGAGCCACCAGGATAAACTCCTCTTTACCCTAAACATGAAAAAAGATCCAGGAGAACCATTCTTCGCCGCTAAACAACGATATGGATTCGATTATTATGCAGGTTCTATATATTACCGAAACATTAAACAAGCAAATCATCTTATCCTCGGAGATTTTCATGTGCAGCTTGGGCAAGGGCTTATAGTCTGGACTGGCCCGCAATTTGGGAATCGCAATGCCATAGCTCCGATCCTCCAACAGCCCATAGGCATCAGACCTCATACCGGCATGACCGAAAGTCGTTTCTTCCGGGGAATTGCAGCCTCTTTTATAAAAAAGAATTTTCAATTCATCCCTTTCTTATCCTACAAAAAAGAAACTGCCACCTTAAACCACCTACCGGATTTCGGTTGGGTAGTGACCTCCATCAATTACAGTGGTCTCCATCGAACGCCTTCTGAACAAAGAAATCGACAGACTACAGGAATTTTCAACGCCGGAACTTCCATGCATTGGTCAAACCTGAACTGGAAATTAGGTCTGGGCTATCTGTACCATCAATTGCAATACCCTTTACAACCACGACCAACCTATTATAATCAATATCGATTCAGGGGAACCACCCTCCATCAGTTGAATGCCCATTATCAATACAGCTTTTATAATCTGCTGTTGTATGGAGAAACCGCCCATAGCTTATCTTCGGGTTGGGCAAATTATCACGGTCTAACAGCCAGTCTTGGTCGAAAGTTTTCCTTCAATATCCGATATCGACATTATCAACCCAATTATCAGCAATTCTTTGCACAATCTTTCCAAGCACAAAGTAATCTAGGAAATGAACAAGGAGCCTATTTGAGCTTAGCCTATCATCCTTCCCGAAAATTCGATTGGATATCCAGTTTCGATTATGTTCAATTCGAGAAACCAAGGTATCGCGTTAGATTACCTTCGGAAGGTTGGCTGTTCCAGTCCCAAATGAGCTATATCTGGTATAAAAAGGGATATTTAAGACTCCGATATCAGTATAAATGGTTCCAAGAGGATTTTCCAGCGGAAAGTAAACTGCAAAGTAGGATAGCTAACGTCTTGCGGCATCAATTAAGGTTGAATTTTCAATATAAACTGACAGACAGTTGGATGCTCAACAATCAAGTAGAAGGGAGGCATTTTGCCAAAGATGCCGCCTATCCTAAAAGAGGATTTTTAGCACTTCAAGATCTGATCTGGAAAAACCCTGGAAATCCGTTTTCTGCAAACCTCAGGTTGGCTTGGTTCAATGTGGATAGTTATGATGCAAGAATCTATACCTATGAAAGGGATGTTTTGTATGCATTTTCCTTTCCATCATTTTTCCGAAAAGGCATCAGAACTTATGCAAATATAAAATACCGTATTGGAAAGTCCTTGGAGTTCTGGGGAAAGGCTGCTCATACCCATTATTTTGGGATTGATGAAATGGGATCGGGATTAGATCTCATCGCGGGAAATCAACGGACAGACATCAGGTTCCAGATCCGGTATTCATGGAATTAGAGAAAATAGTATTAGGTAAATACATATTCGTATTCCTGTTCTTTTTCTTGGTTTTAGGATATGTAATAGCCCAGTACATAACTTGGTCCAGCCCTCTTGTCTTAATTTTATGGATAGCAGGTGCATTGGTTTTGATGATCTATCACAACCGAATAATCCAAAACCATTATAAAGCAAATGCCTGGATAATAGCTTTATTGCTCACTATTTTTTCCTTGTTGAACATGCATCAACATTTGCCAGCCACAAGGTTGAAAATGGGGAAAGATCAACAGGTTTTGGCGAAGTTAATTTCTGAACCTAAAATTACGAAGCGACAGATACGCATGGAAATAATGATCTTGGAAATTCAAGGGCAATCCATAAAACCTTCCAAAACCTTAGCCGTATTATGGAAAGATAGTCTTTCTAGTTTCCCTTTTCATTTAGGGGACCAAATAAGCTTTAAAGCGCATTTAAAATCCATAAAACCAGCCTATAATCCACATCAGTTTGATTATAAATCCTATTTAAAAAGCAAGGGGATCTATTTTCAAAGTGAGGGGAAGGCCGAAGAAGTAAAGCTCATAAAAAGATACTCAGGATGGAATTTTTCCTACTGGGCAAGAAAACAACAAAAGCATTTTGCTGATAAATTCAACACCTTGATGAAAGCTAAAGAAGCTTTTCAGATAGCTTCGGCCATTGTTTTTGGGTATCGAACAGATTTTTCGGAAGAGATTACCCAAACCTTCGCCAATACCGGAACAATCCATATCCTAAGTGTATCGGGCTATCATGTGATGCTGGTATTCTGGTTTTTAAATATCATCCTTAAAAAATTTGATACCTACCTAGGAGGTCCTGCTTGTAGGTATATACTGGTCTTGATCATCATATGGCTCTATGCAGCCATCTGTGGCTTCGCACCACCTATCCAACGGGCAGCTTTGATGATCAGTATTTTTATTATTGGCCAATGGCTGCATCGTTTCCAATTTTCTGTTAATTCCTTGGCGGCCTCCGCCTTTATATTGCTCTGCTTTGATCCACATATGCTCTTTGATATCGGTTTTCAACTGTCGTACTTGGCCGTGTTAGGATTGATCCTATTCACTCCCTTTTTTAAAAGTCTGATGAATCATGATAAAAGCATTTTTAAGAAAATGATTTCCTTGCTTGCCGTTTCCTTATCCGCACAATTGATCACTACTCCGCTTGCCTTATACTATTTCCATCAGTTTCCAACTTACTTTTTGCCGGCCAATGTGCTTTTTACACTTCCATCCAGCATGATGGTTATTGTTGGTGGTATCTTAATGATAAGTCCTTTCCAAGGCATCAATACCTACTTCGCCATAATTTTGGAAAATATCATCACGTACAGTTATTCCATGCTAACCTGGATGGATAACTTACCAGGTTCAAGTATAAAAGGGCTTCAAATGGATGGATATGCCTTAGTCATAAGTTATTCAATATTACTTTTATTAAGTGTCGCCTATTATTTCAGACATATAAAATCCCTGTTTCTTTGTCTCCTAATGTCTTGCTTGCTGGTTGGTTGGGGTGTTTGGAAGACCTTTTCCAAGCAACACTTTAACGGGATAAGATTATATAATGTCCAGAAGGAAATTGCTTTTGCCATTATAAATAATGGCCATGTTTCGTTGTTTAGCAGTATGGATTCCATACAGGACAAAAGATTGAAATATGCCGTTTGGCCAGACCTGGAAAAGTTTAAAGCCTTGAATGAGATTCAGTTTGTCCGATTAGAGAATTGGATGGAAGGAAGCATAAGCTTCCAGGGGGAGTTATGTTTAATCAGGAACAACAAACTTCCTAAACAGCTAAATGCTACTGAAACATGGATATTTGATGCATCCAATACGGAGCGTTTTATCCAGGAATCCATCGCTTTATTGGATGCCAAAAAGCAGCCCTACTATATTTTGAAGGATAATTTTGCGTATGTTTGGGAGAATAAGGCACATGGAAAAGACTAGTCTGGAAATATTAAAGCAGTATTGGGGATACGATCGGTTTCGGCCTTTGCAGGAAGCCATCATCCATGATGTATTATTAGGAAAGGACACCTTAGGCTTGATGCCAACCGGTGGAGGAAAGTCCCTTTGTTTTCAGGTTCCAAGCCTGCAGATGGAGGGTATATGTATCGTTATTTCTCCTTTGATCGCCCTAATGAAAGATCAAGTCGAGAACTTGCGTAAAAGAGATATTCCTGCCATAGCCATCTTCTCAGGAATGAGTTACCGTGAGGTGGACATTGCGTTGGACAACTGCATCTTTGGGAACATCAAATTCCTTTATCTAGCACCAGAAAGGCTCTATTTAGATCTTATACAGGAGCGGATCAGGCATATGAAGGTCAATCTCTTTGCCATCGATGAAGCACATTGTATTTCCCAATGGGGATACGACTTCAGGCCACCTTACCTTGAATTATCTAAACTCCGTGAACTCCAACCTAATGTTCCTTTCTTGGCATTAACGGCCACGGCCACACCCAAAGTGGTAGAGGATATCCAAGAAAAGCTAGGATTTCGAGAACGGAATGAATACCGGATGAGTTTCCGAAGGGAAAACCTAGGTTATATGGTTTTTGATGAGGAGAACAAGATGAACCGCATGTTGCGTGTCATCAAGAAGATGGGAGGCTCAGGGGTAATCTATGTAAGGAATAGGCGGGAAACACAGGAGGTAGCTAGGTTTTTGCTCAACCACGGGGTACCTGCTGATTTTTACCATGCTGGGCTTGATATGCCTAGCAGGATGAAGAAACAGGAAGCCTGGACAAATAACCAAGTACGGGTCATTGTTGCCACCAATGCCTTCGGCATGGGGATCGATAAGCCCGATGTTCGCTTCGTTGTCCATTTGGACTTACCGGATTCCTTGGAAGCCTATTATCAAGAAGCAGGAAGGGCCGGAAGGGATGGCAAAAAAGCATTCCCGGTATTGCTCTATCAACAAGCTGATAGGGATAACCTTTGGCTAAATATCGAAAATGATTTTCCGGATGTTAAATTTATCCAACAGGTATATCATTATCTTTGCAATTATTTCCAGATAGCCTATGGTGCTGGAAAAGGCCTGGTCTATGATTTTGACCTCGTTGAATTTGCTAAAAAATATAAACTGGAGGTTCTAAAGACCATCAGTGCCCTCAAATTTCTGGAAAGGGACCGATGGTTGAGTTTGAGTGAGTCGGTCTATATTCCTGCTCGATTTAAATTTGAAGTGGACTTTCAGGAACTCTATAAATTCCAAGTGCAAAGCGCCTTTTTCGACCCATTAATAAAAGCTATCCAACGTCTCTATGGAGGAGTTTATGATTATTTTGTGCCCATCAATGAGTTTGAATTGGCAAAGCTGATCAAAAAGCCTTATGAGGAAGTCGTTAAGATGCTGACCATGATGCAGACCCAGGAAATCGCGACTTATCTTCCCAAAACCGATGCGCCACAATTGGAATTCCTGCAGGCTAGGGTAGATTATAAAAACCTCTACATCGATACCCAGTTTATTGCGATGCGAAAGGCCTATAAACAGGAGCAGGTAAAGGCCATCTACCAATATCTGGACGAAAAGCATTGTCGAAGTTTGGCTATTCAACGCTATTTTGGCGAGGAAGGCGAAGAGGTATGTGGTGCCTGCGACCTCTGCCTTACCCGCGATTTCAAAACCAACGAGTCCGAAAAAATAGCCTTGGAAATCCAGCAACTTTTGATCGCAAAGCCCATGTATCTGTATGAATTGATCGAAGCCTTACAGATTGGCAAGGAGGAACTCCGCCTGCAGACCTTGCGCAGCCTACTGGACCAGCAGAAAGTCCTCCTTCAGGACGGGTTGTATTCCTGGAATGGTCTATTATACCGATAATCAATAAGTTATTTATACGGTGTTCTGGTTATTGCTTCTTTATTTGATAAAAAAAATGATAAATTAGTGATAACCAAATAAACTTTCTATGGAACAATTTATTATCTATTTACCAGCAGTCTTGGCTGTTTTGGGTCTACTCTTCATGCTGGTTAAGTCCGGATGGGTAAACAAACAGGATGCAGGCGATGGCCACATGCAAACCATTTCCAAGAGCATCAAAGAAGGAGCGATGGCTTTCCTAAAAGCAGAATATCGTATCCTATTGATCTTTGTTGTCATCGCATCCGTTGCGCTTTTCTTTGTATCCACCTTGGTGGAAACCACGCATTGGATCATTGTGGTCGCTTTTATTTTTGGTGCCTTTTTTTCTGCCCTTGCCGGAAATATCGGAATGCGGATCGCTACGAGCGCCAATGTAAGGACCACGCAGGCCGCTAGAACGAGCCTACCTCAGGCCTTAAAAGTTTCCTTTTCGGGAGGTACCGTAATGGGGTTGGGCGTTGCAGGATTGGCTGTTCTCGGTTTAAGTATTTTCTTTCTTTTGTTTCTAAAAATGTTTGTGACCAATGGTGGTGATTTCGTTCATGAAATGACCATTGTATTGGAAGCCTTGGCTGGATTTTCCCTAGGGGCGGAATCCATTGCCTTATTTGCACGTGTGGGAGGTGGTATTTACACCAAAGCAGCAGATGTGGGGGCAGACCTTGTGGGAAAGGTGGAGGCCGGTATTCCGGAGGATGATCCACGGAATCCAGCTACCATTGCTGATAACGTAGGCGATAATGTGGGCGATGTGGCCGGGATGGGAGCGGATCTATTTGGCTCTTATGTGGCAACGGTTCTAGCATCTATGGTGCTGGGAAATTATATTATCCGAGATATGTCGGAAGCTTCGGGCACTGCCTATACGGATGCTTTTAACGGAATGGGACCTATTTTATTACCAATTGTCATTGCAGGAGTTGGTATTTTGGCATCCATACTTGGAACCTTCCTGGTGAAGATTTCCAATAATGACGCTAAGGAGGCGCAGGTTCAGCGAGCCTTGAACATGGGGAACTGGACTTCCATTATTTTAACGGTGATATCCTGTTATTTCCTGATCCAATATATGCTTCCGGAAACCATTCAGATGAAGTTCTTCGGAGAAGGTTTTAAGGATATATCTCGCATGAATGTGTTCTATTCAACGATTGTTGGATTGGCTGTTGGGGGATTGATATCTTCCTTTACGGAATATTATACAGGTCTTGGTAAGAAACCGGTTCTGAATATTGTGCAGAACTCCTCCACAGGAGCCGCAACTAATATCATTGCTGGTTTAGCAACTGGGATGAAATCTACTTTTTCTTCCGTATTGTTATTTGCTTTGGCGATCTGGGGATCTTATACCTTGGCGGGTTTTTATGGGGTTGCGATTGCTGCATCTGCGATGATGGCGACGACGGCTATGCAACTGGCTATTGATGCATTTGGACCTATTGCGGATAATGCCGGTGGTATTGCAGAGATGAGCGAATTGCCAAAAGAAGTGCGCCAGCGTACCGATGTATTGGATTCGGTGGGGAATACCACAGCTGCGGTTGGTAAGGGTTTTGCTATTGCCTCGGCAGCTTTGACCGCATTGGCTTTGTTTGCAGCCTATGTGACTTTTACGGGTATCGATGGTATCAATATTTTTAAGGCGGATGTATTGGCAGCTTTATTCATTGGTGGAATGATTCCGGTGGTGTTTTCAGCTTTGGCAATGCAGTCTGTTGGTAAGGCAGCGATGGATATGGTGAATGAGGTAAGAAGGCAATTCCGGGAGATTCCAGGGATCTTGGAAGGTACTGGGAAGCCTGAATATGGGAAGTGTGTGGATATTTCTACAAAAGCGGCTTTAAGGGAGATGATGTTGCCTGGGGCGATTACGATTATTACACCGATTATTGTAGGGTTTGTGATGGGAGCGGAGGCGTTGGGCGCTTACATGGCTGGTGTTGCGGTATCAGGGGTGTTGTGGGCAATCTTTCAGAATAATGCAGGTGGAGCTTGGGATAACGCGAAGAAGTCTTTTGAAGCAGGGGTGATGATCAATGGGGAGATGACTTTTAAGGGTTCTGAGGCGCATAAAGCTGCGGTTACGGGGGATACGGTAGGGGATCCTTTTAAGGATACTTCTGGACCGTCTATGAATATTTTGATTAAGTTGACTTGTTTGGTGGGTTTGGTGATTGCGCCGATATTAGGTGGACATCATTTGAAGGAAATGAGTAAGAAGGAAAAGGCGGGGGATAAGCAGGAGATGGTTAGTAAGGTGGGTAAGCAGGAGTTGGTTAGTAGGGTGGGTAAGCAGGAATTGGTTAGTAAGGTGAGTAAATAACCCGTCATTGCGATAATCTACGTCATTGCGAGGAGGCACGACGAAGCAATCTTTGAACTCTGTCATCCTGAGCATCGTCGAAGGATCTGTACGCTGATAAACGAACAGATGGTTCGACTACGCTCACCATGACATATCGAAAGATTGCTTCGTACCTCGCAATGACGCGGTTTTATTAGCTTGCGTACCTCGCAATGACGTGGCTCCCGCAATGACGTGGCTCTCGCAATGACGCGGTTTCTACTTAAAGTTCTACTTAAAGTTCTACTTAACAATACTCATTTCCACATTCTCCGATCTTGCGTTAACCGTCGGATCATACATACATTCCAAGGTCGTGATCCCCGAATTAAACCTTCCCAGATTATTCGCCTTCACCTCATATTCATAAGTAAACTTCCCTTTACCCAATCGATCAAAGAA
Organism: Sphingobacterium tenebrionis; assembly: GCF_037126265.1. Lineage (NCBI taxonomy): Bacteria > Pseudomonadati > Bacteroidota > Sphingobacteriia > Sphingobacteriales > Sphingobacteriaceae > Sphingobacterium > Sphingobacterium tenebrionis. The sequence goes on along the minus strand of NZ_JAYLLN010000008.1, from coordinate 43,666 downwards.
ATAATTTGTCGAAGCATCCTTCATCGTAAAATAAAACCTCTCCCAATACCTATACCCCGAAGGCTGATACACAGGTTCCACGCCAGAAGGTCTACTATCCTTCAAATGCACATATTGCAAAGGCTTATCATTTATCACCGTAATTCTCACCTTAATCTTCTCACCAAGAACAGCCTGATTACTCACCACCCATTTTCCTTCCCTTTCCACCAAGTATTCCTTGCTCACCTTAATCTCGTTCGTACTGCTCTTTACATCCTCCATCGGCACAAAATATTGATGATAAATTCCACCAAAAATATTCCGAACATTATTGTTCTTCACCGAAAACCGGGTATCCTGTTTAAGTTCCTCCTTTGGAATTACCTTCGATGCCTGACCCAAAACCTTATCATCCATAGCCAGCTCATTTCCATTCATCCGCACCGACACCGTATTCTCCAACGAAAAGTCCTTCGGATTATTTGCCAATAATATCGCATAGATCGCATCCACCGTCATCCAGGTACTGTACCAATAATTCGTTTCCTTCTTATAAAAGAACCACTGACTGATCGGCATCAATTTGCTTGGATCATGCATTTTATAAGCTTCCAAAACATAAGCCTGCATGGAGATGCCATTGTAATATTTTTCATTACTCTCCCAATACATTCCTTTCAGTTCATCCAAGATCACCTCCTGCTGCAGCCTATTCCTGATCTCTGTCGATTCTTTACCTGTTCCGAACAATTGATTCACGATCCATGCTTTAGCCGCAACTCCTGCAGGTCTATTTGCTGTCAACAACGGCGCTATAGCCACTTTACTCTTCAATTTCGCTTTAATAGCCTCCGAAATAGGGAACTCAGCAGACCAATATCTCCTTGCATATAGATAATCCAAGGCCGTACTTTCAGTAGCCTTAGGTCCAAATACTGTACTTGTTGTATCCAAATAACTGGTCAGTTTTGGAAGGATGCCCTTCATATCTTTACTGATCAAGCTCTTGTCCAGGGTCAATGTTTTACCCATGATCTCCAGGATCCGGATGGAAATATAAGGATCCGCTTTGCCACCATCAAACCAAGGGAATCCACCTTCACGGGTCTGATTCTTGACGATCTTCTCCTCGATAGCCTTTAGCTCTGACGGAAAGTTCGAACGGAATAATTTTGCCAATTCCTGCAATTTCTTGCCATCATTTTCAATGGACTTCAACCAAGGCATTTCCTCCAGTTTGAAACTGTTCAACTCTGCATTGGATTCCATTTTACTTTGTTTTTCCTCCGTATTCAGTTTTCTGAAATAATCGGAAATTGCTGGATAGCTCTTGTCCACATATTGCAGTACTTTAAGGGCAAACCATTTGCTTGTCAATTGCTCTGTACATTCGTATGGATAATTCTTCAGGTAATCCAATGCCGAAATAATCTCCAGAATAGGATTGCTTTGGATCTGAACCTTAGCCTGTACATTTTCCTTACCAGCTATTTTGATGAGGTAATCTTTTTCTTGATCCGGTTTCAGCATGATCTTCTCCGAATCGGTTATCAGCACCTTATTGGTCAGGATCGGAACCTCGGATAGTTCACCATCCGAGAATTCATCTGTTCCTGCAATCACTTTGATCTGAACCGTTGGATAACCAGCAGGTATTTTTAAGGTCCATTCTATTAATCCATGCGTATTTTCCTGGGTTTCAAAACGGGTTATCGCTTTTTCACCAATAAATTTATTGCTGATCACCTCATTGTTTTCCGGGTTGATGATCTCGATCTTTGCCGTTCCTGAAAGTGCTTTCTTACTCAGGTTTTGGATCTGTGTTTTGATCACAATTTCATCCCCTTCCCGGAAGTAACGTGGTAGATTCGGTCGCACCATCAATTGTTTCTGGGTTTGGGTATAGAAGGTAGCAGATCCAGCATTCAATTCCTTGTCATGGGCAAATAACTGCAATTTCCATTTGGTCAATGCTTCCGGCGAATCAAATTCAAAGGAAACATTTCCCTCAGCATCCGTGTAAAGGGTAGGGAAGAAGAAGGCCGTTTCCTGAAGATTGGTTCGGGTCTTTACATCCGATAATTGCTCATTCGCCTGTTTCCCGAGCCTACTGGTTAAAATAATAACACCATTTGCCCCCTTTGATCCATACAGAGCAGTCGCTTCGGCATCTTTTAAGACCTTAAAATCCGCAATTTCATCCTTATTGAAACTATTGAACTCTTCTTGACTAACAATTTCGCCATCGATGACATATAGGGGATCATTAGTATTTAAAGAGGATGTTCCGCGGAGCATTAAACTTGGTGATGCATTCACTCCTGCTACTTTCCCAGCTGCAGTAACAGTAACTACTTCCTCGATGACTTGACGACGTGAGGATTCGTGAACTCCATCCGAGTAGGCGAAATCATAAACTTTATTTTCTCCCCAATATGGCGTAATCCAAAGACCATAATTTTTTATACTTGGGAATTCGGTGCCTTTTGTATTCCTTACTTTAAAGTTCCTAAATAGGGAGTAAGAACCACTCGATGCATAAAAATTGCCATACATATGGTGGTAATAATAGGGTTGGAAATATGGATATTGCTTGGAAAGGGATGAGCTGAAATAATTACCCTGGAAAACATCCAATGAAGCATCATACATACTGGCCAATACCTCCGCCTGCATCTTCTCCTCTTTTTTAGTGATGGTAAAACTCCATTTTTCTTTTTGTCCAGGCGTTATCTTATCCCGGAAAGTTTGGGTCTTGATCTCCACCGACTGGTTTTCCCTTTCAATTGGGATGTGGATAGGTAAGGACGACAATTTGTTGTCGAAGATCAACATAGCATGGAACTGCATATTATTGTTCAGCTGTTCTTCGGTAATCTTGAATTTATAGATAATTTTCCCATTATTCCAGGACAATACCTGCAAAGGAAGTTTTTTGTTTCCAATCTGGCTGAATAAATAAAGACGCTTTACTTCTTTTAGATCCGTAAATAGTTTCAGGGTCACTTCATCGCCCTCTTTATAACTCGGCTTATCCAAGGTATAGGTTAGGAATTCAGAATTAAGACTTTTTCCAGTCGCTTTATCAAATACACTTACCAGGGCTTGTGCTCGGATACTATCCCGGCCTTGAATGGATAAAGCTTTGATGAAATATCTTCCACGTCCAAATAGATTAGAATCTATTCTAACCAACGTGGTATCCCGAGTATCGAAAGAATAGCTTTTGATCAGTTCTGATTTTTGATCACCAATAAATACATCATCAAATATGGTCGGGAAATATTTTTTATATTCCGAATTGGAAAATAAATGAAAGTCTACATCCCTAAAATAACTCCGCATGTGTTCCGGAACCACAACAGTAGGGTCTTTTATTTTCAAGATCTGTACATCGCCAGCAAATTTCAGGGGTTGATTATTGTTATTTAAGGTGTGGACCTGGATGGAAGACCATTTATATTCTTCTACATTCCTTGGCGTTTGAATTTGTATCCGCCATGGTTTATCACTGTATTGATGACTGGAAGCTGCCGATTGCATTTCACCATTCTGATTGACTACCTCCACCTCATAATTCAGTCTGAAATCGGTAAATGTTTGGAAGGTGGAATCCATCAATGGAACTTTGATGGTAAATTTTCCAAGTTCATTGGTCGTCGTAGTCGAATCGACAAAAAGACCATTTTTATACTGCTTACCCCGAGCGCTATAGTTTACTTTATAATGTACACTTGCGCCGACCAAAGGCGCACCATTTAAAGACATGGCTTGACCTTGGAATATGGCCGTATCTTTTTTGGTATAGGTTTCTTTATTGGTTTCCAGCTTAACCTCAAAGGTAGGTCGTTTATACTCCTCTACCCGAAAGCTTATTTCGCCAATCTGCAGCTCCTTCTGTTGAAAGGATAATCTAAATCGACCAGCCAATATGGGGCTTGGTAGGTTGAATTCTCCATGAATGGATCCATAAGCATTGCTTGTCAGTTCCAATGAGTCAATTTTTCTGAAATTTACATCATGTAAATAGACCTTGATTTTCTGATCGGCCAATACCCTGCCTTTCAGATAGTGATCATTGTAAATGATTCCTTTGAAGTATAAAGGTTGGCCGGGTCTATAGATGCCGCGGTCTAACATGGCATTTATCCTGACTTCACCCTCAATTTCTTCTTTTTCTTGATCGTATCGGACATGATCAGCTGTTTCCGGAAACTCCGATAGATCTATAAATTGATTTTCATCAGCTAAATAAATATAATAATCATTAATATCCGTGATGTCTTTCTTTTCGTTTGTTTTGAAATGATAGAAACCTCTTTGGTCTGTTTTTATCTTCTGGATTAATTTCAGAGGATTTTTATCATAGAATTCGTAGAGGCTGAATGTTTTGTTTGCATAGGGTTGCCCGGTCCTTCTGTTGATGAATAAAGTATGATACTCTTCGTTGTTTTCATTTTCTTTTTCGAAGGTTGCCGAAAAGAAGAAATCAGTGATATAGAAATTATTGATACTTACCTTTTGGAATTTATCATCATCCTTAAAAGCTGCGTTATTGGAGATCAAGATGGTATAATGGCCATACGGAAGGGGATTAATTTTATAGATGGTGCGCTTAGATTCTCCAACTGCTAGGTCTTTTATGGGTATGACTTCCTCATAGGCCAGAGGTGCATCTAAGCTGTTCACGAAGGTCGTACTATCATATTTTACTGTAAATTTTTTCAGTTCCTTCGGATGGTTGGTTGTGCGATAGACTCGGATATAAAGGTTGTCTACATTCCTCAGTCTTAAACTAATCGGTAAATAGGAATTCTGCAACTGGAATTCCTTCATATCCATTCCTATTTCTACTCTTTTAATGTCCTCATTCAGGTTTTTTGCATTATTTAGCCAAGGAGAATTAGGGTAATTTTTTTCAGCTTCTTCAACCAAGGCTAAGGCTTCCTTCTTATTTCCCATATAAAAATGTTTATATGCCATCTGATAAAGCAAATAAGCATTATAATCACTTGGATAGGTTTTCATGATATCCCGTAAGGCTTGGAAGTAGAGGAGGTTGTTATTTGCTTTTATGGTTGGATTTTGGGAAGCAAAAAAAGTGGCGGAAATTTTATAGTCTTCGTTTTTATTTAAGGCCATGATTTCCTGATGAAGATTTTGATAAGCACTTTTATAGCTGACCATATCTTTTTTAAGAAAAGATAGGTAATTGATGCTTAGATAATGGAATAGGGTAGGTGTGAGTTGTATATTATTAAGATCCGAAAACATGGAACTCCATTTCTCTGTTTTTTCTTTTTTTAATCTGAGTTTGTTTGTTAAAGAGAGCTTATAAAGGGAATCGATTATATCCCATTTTTGATTATGGTCTGCCGCTACAAATTTATTGCTCGAATTGCTGAGGTACCTGTGTAGGTTGTTTTCGAGGAAGGAGGCATAAAAATTATAGAGTACATCTTTTACCAAGGGTTTGGCGGTGGAGATGTTATTCTGGAAAAGCTGGTCGATTTTTTCGAATTGGTTATCGTCGTTGGTATTAACAGTTGCGACTTGGGTTTCTGCCAAAAAGGCTCTTAACCAGAGGGCGTCATCTTTTCTTTTTATGGATTCAGCTTTTATTGTTGCGAGCAAGGGTAAGGCTTGTTCGTAATTTTTTATGCTGAATAGGCGATCTACTTCCAACCATGTTTTGGTAAGATCATTTGTTTGTGGAGAGATTTGTCCTATTGAAAATAAGGGGATGAAGAGGAGGAGAATCCAGAGTGCTTTTTTCATAATGGTGTTGGTAAGTTGATGAATGCCATATGTTTTTATTCATCTGATGCAAGATAATATAGATTTCCATAATGGTGGGGTAAAAAAATATTTTATTTTGTTTATTTCCACGTCATTGCGAGGAGGCACGAGGAAGCAATCTTTGGCCTTTGTCATCCTGAGTGGTCTCTGTCATCCTGAGAGGTCTCTGTCATCCTGAGCGAAGTCGAAGGATCTGTACGAGTACCACATGTAGATGCTTCGACTGCGCTCAGCATGACATGAAGGAAGATTGCTTCGTCGTGCCTCCTCGCAATGACGCCCCCCCAATCATGCAAACCTCCCATCAACCCCTTCACTTAATCATCTTCTTCACAATATCCAACAACAACCCCAACCCCGGGTTCCTATTCTCCTCGTTCCATACCAACGACAATGTCGTCCGTTGTGGAAGATGGCTCAAATCCAAAAAATCAACATGAGTATGATACCCCTTTTTCAAGGAAGATGGCACGATCGCCACGCCCAATCCCTGACTTACCAGATTAAAAATACTCAACGCATTCACCGTCTTCAACGTCACATGCGGCTCAAAACCATGATCATAAAAAATACTCATCACCAAATTATAATACGAACTACTATAATCCTTCGAAAAAAGTATAAAAGATTCCTTCTGATAATCCAAGATATCCACCTTTTTAATGTTCTTGTTCTTCGCATCCTTCGGAACCACCAAACTAAAATGATCCGTCAACACCGGAATCGATTTTAATGGCGGAAAAGCTTTTTCCATCCGAACAAAACCAAAATCCAATTCATTCTTCAGCAACATCTCCAATTGAAACTCATTGGACAACTCATTCAAGGTAATATCAATCAACGGTTGTTCATGCTTTAGGCTAACCAATAATTCCGGCAGCACAGTCTGCACCGCCGATCCGATAAATCCCAATTTCAAGGAAGTAAGCTTCCCCTCCTCGATCTTTTCCACCTGTTCCTTGATCTTCCCTAATTGGTTAAACAACAGATCCACCTCCATCTGCAGGTATTGGCCCGCAGGCGTTAGAGAAACCTTCCGCTTATCCCTTTCAAACAATTGAGCCTGATAATAATCCTCCAATTGCTTGATCTGCCTCGATAATCCAGGTTGCGCAATAAACAAACGTTCTGCTGCACGCCTAAAATGCAGTTCCTCCGCCAAAACCTTAAAATAATGCAGATGTCTCAGTTCTATTTGATAATTCATAGTTATCAATTGATGAAAAAATTGGTATTACTAATTATCAAATATAGCGGCTAAATTTGATAGACACAGATAATTATGATGAAAATATTTAAATACGGTGAAGATTTTTTGAGCAGTTCCCAAGCTGTCTCTATTGCAAAAGGAGATTTAAAAGGTGAATTGAGCGAGGAAAGCAAAGCAAAAGTAAACCAAAGTGCCCAATATGTACAAGATATTGTTGATGCCGGAAAAGTGGTTTATGGTATCAATACAGGATTTGGTCCATTGTGTACTACCCTGATTGGTGCTCAAGATACCCGTAAATTACAAGAGAACATCCTGATGAGCCATGCCGTAGGTGTGGGTGAGGCCATCGATAAAGAATTGAGTAAATTAATGTTAATCCTGAAAGTTCAAGCTTTGGCAAAAGGATTTTCAGGGGTTCAATACAGCACCATCGAAAGGATCATCTGGCACATCCAAGAGGATGTGATCCCTGTGGTTCCAAAACAAGGTTCAGTAGGTGCATCGGGCGATTTAGCGCCTTTGTCCCACTTGTTCCTTCCTTTGATCGGTTATGGAAAAGTATGGCAGGACGGAAAAGAGGTTTCTACCGCTGAGGTATTGAAGAAACATAATCTTACTCCTGTTGCCCTTGGCGCTAAAGAAGGATTGGCCTTGATCAATGGTACCCAGTTTATGGCTGCTCATGGCGTTAAAGCCGTGGTAGAAATGAACCGCCTGATGAACAATGCCGACCTGATCGCGACCCTGATGATCGAAGGATTGAATGGCTCCATCAAACCTTTCTATACTGAATTACATCAATTAAGACCGTATAAGGGAAATAGCTTTGTAGCTGCTACGGTTTTTAATCTCTTAAAAGGTTCCGATATTCTTGAATCACATAAAAATTGTTCCCGCGTTCAGGATCCATATTCCTTACGTTGTATCCCACAGGTTCATGGCGCATCCCGCAATGCCTGGTTACACTTCAAGGAGATCATTGAAACGGAGATCAATGCTGTAACAGATAATCCAATCATCATCAACAATGAATTGACCATTTCTGGAGGTTCTTTCCATGGTCAACCGATCGCTCTTCCGTTAGATTACGCGACCTTGGCCGTTTCTGAATTGGGAAATATCTCCGATCGTAGGGTTTATCTTTCTTTGGAAGGCGAGACCAATGGCGTTCCAAAATTATTGATGAAAAGCACTGGATTGAACTCTGGTTTTATGATCCTGCAATACAGTACAGCAGCAATCGCTTCTGAAAATAAAGGATTATGTTTCCCGGCAAGTGCCGATAGCATCCCAACTTCATTGGGGCAAGAGGACCACGTTAGCATGGGTTCGATTTCCGGAAGGAAATTATTACAGGTGTTGGATAATGTGGATAAGATATTAAGTATCGAGCTATTATGTGCTGCACAAGCGAAGGATTACCATGCACCGTTGAAATCTACGGCGGTAGTGGAAGCCATCCATCAGCATGTGCGTAAAAGCATCCCGCATATCGAAGAGGACCAACCTATGACCGATATCCTAGATGCGGCTTTAGCATTGGTGAAATCGGGTGAATTGGTTGAGTTGGCCAAAGAGGTTTCCGAGAAGGAAGGTGTGCCTTATTTCGGTACAGGTGTAGAATATTTCGAAAACTATTAAGCATGAACAAAGCACTCACGTTAATAGGACCCTTTAAGCAATTGGTCAGTATGGCCAACCTGCCGATGAAAGGGGCGTTAAAAGATAGCCAATTACAGATCCAGGAAAATGCAGGAATCCTGCTGGAAGGGGATAAAATAAAGGCTATTTCAAATTTCAATGATTTAAAGACCCAATATGGCCAGGAAGCAAACTTGATCCTTTTACAAGGTGACCAGGTGGTTCTTCCAGGTTATATCGATTGCCATACCCATATCGCTTTTGGCGGAAACCGCGCCAATGATTTTGCCATGCGTAATGCCGGTAGTTCTTACCTGGAAATAGCGGAAGCCGGCGGTGGGATTTGGAGCACGGTTAAACATACTAGGGCATTGTCGGAGGAAGAATTGACCGAGGTGATCCTTAAACACGCAGATGCTTTATTGGAGCAGGGGATTACCACCATCGAGGTGAAAAGTGGGTATGGATTGAATGTGGCAGAGGAATTGAAAACCCTCCGCGCTATCAAAAAGGCGAATGAAAGCAGTAAAGCAGAATTGATCAGTACCTGTTTGGCTGCACACATGTGTCCGAAGGATTATGAGGGAAGCCCGGAATCGTATCTGGAATGGATCGCAGAAGAATTATTCCCAGTCCTAAAAGCGGAAGGATTGACCAATAGGATAGATGCCTTCGTCGAAAAAAGTGCGTTTACCGCAGAACAGACCAAACCGTATTTCGAAAAGGCAAAAAGTATGGGCTTTGATATTACGGTACATGCCGATCAGTTCAGCACTTCCGGTTCGGCTTTGGCCGTTGAGGTAGATGCGGTTTCGGCTGATCACTTGGAAGCTTCCACTGCAGAAGAAATCCAAGCCTTGGCAAATTCCAATGTGGTGGCTGTTGCACTACCTGCGGCATCCTTGGGAATTGGGTGTGCATTTACACCTGCCCGAAAATTATTGGATGCCGGCGCATGTTTGGCCATCGCCACTGACTGGAATCCAGGTTCAGCACCGATGGGGAAATTGATCGAAAGTGCCAGCATTTTGGCATCCATGGAAAAACTGAGCAATACCGAAGTGTTTGCCGGTATAACTTTCCGCGCGGCCAAAGCATTGAACTTAAAAGATAGAGCCATCTTGAAAGCTGGAGCTTTAGCCGACTTTATCATCTATGAAACAGCTAATTATCAGAATATCACCTACCTGCAGGGTTCATTAAAACCTGCACGGGTATGGAAATCCGGAATGGAAGTATTCCGCAAAGGCGAAAACCTTTAATACTAAAGAACAATGAATTTTCAAGAAACCATTATACAAGGCATTCCGAAAGAATTGCCTGCAAAAACCAAACTAGATCCAAGTGTAAGCCATGCGCCCAAGCGCAAGGCCATATTAAATAAAGAAGAGGAGAAATTGGCGCTACGTAATGCACTGCGTTATTTTCCGAAAGAATGGCATGCCGAATTAGCAGCGGAGTTCTTGGAAGAACTTCGTGAATATGGACGAATCTATATGTATAGGTTCAGACCTACTTACGAAATGTATGCACGTGGTATTGAAGAATACCCTGCAAAAAGCCAACAGGCTGCAGCTATAATGCTGATGATCCAGAACAACCTGGATCCTGCCGTGGCACAACACCCGCATGAATTGATCACCTACGGTGGTAATGGTGCAGTGTTCCAGAACTGGGGACAATACTTAGTGACGATGAAATATCTTGCGGAAATGACCAATGAGCAGACCCTGCACATGTACAGTGGTCATCCGATGGGTTTATTCCCATCTTCCGCTCATGCGCCAAGAGTCGTGGTAACCAATGGGATGATGATCCCCAATTACTCCAAACCAGATGATTGGGAAAGGTTCAATGCCCTAGGGGTTACCCAATATGGGCAGATGACCGCAGGATCCTATATGTATATTGGTCCGCAGGGTATTGTGCATGGCACAACGATCACGGTCATGAATGCTTTTAGAAAACACCTGAAAGAAGGCGAAAGTATTGAAGGGAAAGTATTCCTTACATCAGGATTAGGCGGAATGAGTGGTGCTCAGCCGAAAGCAGGTAATATAGCAGGTTGTATTACGGTATGTGCTGAAGTAAACCCTGCCGCAGCGACCAAACGTCATGAACAAGGATGGGTAGATGTGTTGGTCGACAACATGCCTGATTTGATCGATCGCGTAAGAACAGCCATGAAAAACAAAGAATTGGTTTCCATTGCCTATATCGGCAACATCGTGGATGTATGGGAGCAATTCTATGAAGAAGATATTTTTATAACCGTGGGATCAGACCAGACCTCTTTGCACAACCCTTGGTCTGGCGGATACTATCCGGCAGATATCAGTTTTGAAGAGGCCAATGAACTGATTGCCCACCATCCGGAACGTTTTGCCCAAGAAGTACAAAAAACTTTGGTAAGGCATGCGAATGCAGTGAATAAACATTCCGCTCGCGGGACATATTTCTTTGACTATGGTAATGCCTTTTTATTGGAATGTAGTCGTGCCGGAGCTGATGTATTTGCTGCAGATGGGGTGAATTTTAAATATCCTTCCTATGTGCAGGATATCCTAGGCCCAATGTGTTTCGACTATGGTTTCGGACCGTTCCGTTGGGTTTGTACCTCCGGAAAGGCAGAAGACCTACGTTTAACAGATCAGATTGCTCTGGAAGTGATGAAAGAGATCCAAGTGGATGCACCTAAAGAGATCTACCAACAAATGGCAGATAACATCAAATGGATCGAAGAAGCGGAGAAAAACAGGTTGGTCGTAGGTTCTCAGGCGAGGATCCTCTATGCAGATGCTTTGGGAAGAATGCGCATTGCAGAAGCTTTTAATAAGGCTGTGGAAGAGGGTAGACTTTCCGCGCCTGTGGTTCTCGGCAGGGATCACCACGATGTGAGTGGTACGGATTCTCCATACCGCGAGACCAGCAATATCTATGACGGCAGTAAATTCACAGCCGATATGGCCATCCATAACGTGATTGGTGATAGCTTCCGTGGAGCAACCTGGGTATCTATACATAATGGTGGTGGCGTAGGTTGGGGCGAAGTAATCAATGGTGGTTTTGGGATGTTGTTGGATGGTAGCCAGGAAGCCGATCAGAAATTGAAACAGATGTTGTTCTTTGATGTGAACAATGGTATTGCCCGCAGAGCTTGGGCAAGGAACAAAGAAGCTCAACAAGCTATTGAAACCGAACTTAAACGTACTTCTACACTACAGGTAACACCTGCCATTTTAGTGGAAGAAGATATAATTTCTAACCTTTTAGACTGATAATATTATGGAGGCATTAGTACAAGTTTATTACCAACCCGTAGACAGAAATCTTTGGACAGGGAGAATTGATGGGACAGATGAATCATTTTTGCGTTGGCATCAGAAAATAGAACTAATAGATCTGAATGATCAACCTCCATTAAAAGGTAAAATTGTTTTTTTGGGTTTTGTCTGTGATGAGGGCGTTCATAGGAATCAAGGTCGGGTAGGGGCCAAGGAGGCTCCTGAAGCCCTACGGAAATCCATTGCCAATCTCCCGGTTCACTTTGATGGCAAGACCAAATTACTGGATGCCGGAAATGTAGTCTGTGTTGGAGAGGAGCTGGAAGAAGCTCAGCAGGAACTAGCAAACAGGGTAACACAGATCGTGAAAGCTGGTGGTTTTCCAATTTTATTGGGAGGAGGCCATGAGATCACCTATGGACATTTTAAAGGATTACAAGCTGCTAAATCAGGAAAGATTGGCATCATCAATATTGATGCTCATCTTGACATCCGTGCCACGGCAGATGGAAGAGCAAATTCAGGTACTGGATTTTACCAGATTGCAGAGGAAGCTAAACAGAACAATAGCGCATTCCGTTATATGGCCATCGGTATTCAGGATATCAGCAATACCAAAGCCCTGTTCGATTATGCAGATTCAATGGGTACTAAAATCGTGAAGGCAGAGAATATCCATCACGAACAGATCGATCCGATCATTCAGGAAATATTTGAATTTGCGAACGCTGTAGATCATGTCTATCTAACTATTGATATGGATGTATTCTCACCGGCATTTGCGCCCGGTGTGAGTGCATCCTCCTTTCAAGGAATCATGCCTACGCATGGCTTCTACCGCATTTTTGAAACCATCATGAACTTGGACAATCTCCGTAGTATGGATGTGGCAGAACTGAATCCTTTGTACGATATTGATAACCGTACAGCCCGTTTGGCAGCCAATCTTATTTTTAAAGCTGTTCAGAATCTATCTTCAAATGCTTAAATTAGTTAAGTATTTAAAAAAATAGGGAGAGACATGTCAAATATTGATTTCATAAAAGAAGAAACCGCTGCGGATATTGGGAATTTTATGGTGGGAAGGTTATTGCCTTTCCGTCAGAAAAGAAGTATTGGTCCTTTTGTATTTATTGATCATATGGGGCCAGCTTGTTTGGCAGACCATGAAAACCTGGATGTTGGTCCTCATCCGCATATCGGTTTATCCACGTTGACCTATCTTTTCGAAGGATCTATTTTTCATCGGGATAGCATTGGTTCGGCCATGGAGATCAAACCTGGTGCGGTAAACTGGATGACCGCTGGAAAAGGGGTAGTCCATTCGGAAAGAACGCCTGAGTATCTGCGAACCAAGGATAAGTTCTTGCATGGCTTGCAGATTTGGGTTGCTTTGCCGAAGGAATTGGAGTTTCAAGAACCGGAATTCCATCATGTGGAAGCGTCGGATATTCCTGCTTGGGAAGAGGATGGTGTAAGTTATAAATTGATTGCAGGGGAAGCTTTTGGGAAGAAATCGCCAGTTCCGGTACATAGTAAATTGTACATGATGGAGATCAAAGCGAGTAAGGATGCGTTGATTGATATCCGGGGTGAGCTTTATGGCGAGAGTGGTTTGTATATTTTGGAAGGGGAGATTTCCAGTAATGGCCATGATTATGCGCCTAAGCATATTTTGATTACGAAGGACGCGCATTTATGTTCTTTTGAGATGAAGGCTGGGACGACGGTGTATATTTTTGGTGGGGAGCCTTTTCCGGAGGAAAGATTTATTTATTGGAATTTTGTAGCGACTTCAAGGGAGATTATTGAAGAAGCGAAAGATAAATGGCGGAAGCATGAGTTTCCGAAAGTTCCTGGGGATGATGGATATGTTCCCTTGCCGGAAGCTAGGAAGTAGGGGGGTACTTGACATTGGGACGCCTTTTGGCGTCATTGCGAGGAGCTACTGCGTCATTGCGAGGCCTTCCGTCATTGCGAGGCACGAAGCAATCTTCCTTCATGTCATGCTGAGCGAAGTCGAAGAATCTACAATTGGTACCCGTACAGATCCTTCGACTGCGCTCAGGATGACAGAGACCTCAGGATGACAGAGACCACTCAGGATGACAAAGTCCAAAGATTGCTTCGTCGTACCTCCTCGCAATGACGTAGGTCTCGCAAGGACGGAAATATTACCGTTCTATCTGCGTATCCTCTCTCGCTCCCCATTCGCTCCAAGACCCATCATACACCGCCACATTCCTGCTCCCCAAATGATAAGCGGCCAAGGCCAATATCGCTGCCGATACCCCAGATCCACAAGTGAATATATTCCTATTTCCTAAAGGCTTATTTCCAATCGGCTTACTATCATCATCCAAAACATTTTCCGACATCAATTTCTCTTCTGAAACCATCTTCCCATCCGAAACCAACTTCCCTTCAAAAATCAGCTCCAACTCCTCATCCTCCTTATAATCAATCCCATCCAGCACCCGATCAAAAGGAATATTCTTAGACCCTGGAATATGCCCCGATTTTAAGCCCGCCCTTGGCTCCGGAGCAGTTCCATGAAACCTTCCCTCACTTCTCGCATCAACGATCATCTGACCATCCAATCCCAACCTCTCCATCAAATCCTCCGTTCCAATCATCCAATCCTTATCCTCCTTGGCCACAAAATCACCTTCCAAACCAGCAACCTCCCTATAAGCATCCACAATCGGCAATCCAGCAGCCTTCCAAGCTGGCAATCCTCCACGCAAGACATATACCTCTTCAACGCCCATCAATTTAAACATCCACCACGCCCTAGGACTGGAATAAATCCCCCAACGATCATAAACAATAACCTTATCCCCTTGATTTATCCCCAATTTCCTCGCTTCCCTTTCAAATACGGCAGCATCCACCATCGTATGCGGATAAACACTTCCATGATCAGAAAAACCTCCCTCAATATCAAAGAACAAACTCCCAGGAATCAGTTCCAACCGATCCCGATCCATTTTCTCATTAACCTTATCAATGGTCGCATCCAATAGCACCACCTGATCATCATTGATCATCTGCAAGGCAACATCCGTACTAATCAGCGGGCTTTCACGCATATCCATCTTTTCCATAATCATTTCTTAAAAACATTCAAATCCTACATTTCCTTTCATAAAGCTAAGGAAATATAAGGCATAAAAAAAGCCCCGAATCTTACATTCGGGGCTTTGGATTATGTTTTAAAATCTAATTATTTAGATTTTTTTTCATCATCTTCCATTTGCTCTTTCAATTGAGCTAGAACGTCAAGATCACCTAAAGTAGATTTCTCTACAGAATCTTTAACTTTCTTCACTGCTGCGTTAGCAGTTTTAGCTTCTTTTTTACGAGCATTGAATTCCTCGATACGAGCTTCAGCTTTAGCATCTTCCCAGATACGAGAGTGAGAAATCACTAGACGTTTGTTCTCTTTGTTGAATTCGATGATTTTGAATTCAGCAACTTCGTCAACTTTCAATGAAGAACCATCTTCTTTTACAGAATGTTTGTTAGGGCAGAAACCTTCAACACCATATTGTAAAGCTACGATATCTCCTTTGTCACCAACTTTGATTACAGTACCTTCGTGAACAGAACCTTCAGTGAAGATCGTTTCGAAAGTATCCCAAGGGTTTTCCTCTAATTGTTTGTGACCTAAAGAAAGCTTGCGGTTTTCTTCGTCTAATTCCAATACCACTACATCTAATTTCTCACCAACTTTAGTGAATTCATTAGGGTGGTTAACTTTCTTAGACCAAGAAAGATCAGAAATGTGGATCAAACCATCGATTCCGTCTTCTAACTCAACGAATACACCGAAGTTAGTCATGTTTTTAACAACAGCTGATTGTTTAGAACCTACTGGGTAACGCTCAGTGATGTTTTGCCATGGATCTGGAGTTAATTGTTTGATACCTAAGCTCATCTTACGATCGTCACGATCTAATGTTAAGATTTCCGCTTCGATTTCATCACCTACTTTCAAGAACTCTTGAGGAGAACGTAGGTTTTGAGACCAAGACATTTCAGAAACGTGGATTAATCCTTCAACACCAGGGATGATTTCTAAGAAAGCACCGTAGTCAGCTACAGTAACGATCTTACCTTTCACTTTAGAACCGATTTCTAATCCTTTGTCTAAAGATTCCCAAGGGTGCTCTGATAATTGTTTTAAGCCTAATGCAATACGTTTTTTCTCGTCATCAAAGTCAAGAACTACAACGTTGATAGTTTGGTCTAATGCCAATACCTCTTTTGGATGCTCGATACGGCCCCAAGAGATATCTGTAATGTGAAGTAATCCGTCAACACCACCCAAGTCGATGAACACACCGAAATCTGTAATGTTTTTAACAGTACCTTCCAATACTTGACCTTTTTCCAATTTCGCAACGATCTCTGATTTTTGGTTTTCCAAATCGTCTTCGATCAATACTTTATGCGATACGACTACGTTTTTGAATTCGTGGTTGATTTTTACCACTTTGAATTCCATCGTTTTACCTACGTATACATCGTAATCACGGATAGGTTTGATGTCAATTTGAGAACCTGGTAAGAATGCCTCAACACCTTTGATGTCTACGATCAAACCACCTTTAGTACGTGATTTAACGAAACCATCAATGATTTTGTCATTTTCCAATGCATTGTTGATCTCTTCCCAAGATTTTTGTGTTTTAGCACGTTTGCGGGATAATACCAATTGACCGTTTGCATCTTCTTGAGATTCAACGAATACATCAACAGTATCACCTACTTTTAAGTCAGGTAAGTCACGGAACTCAGATAATGCTACTAGACCGTCTGATTTGAAACCGATGTTTAAAACAACATCTTTGTTGTTGATTGATACAACAACACCTTCAATAATTTCACCTTGATTGATTTGGTTAAATGTTCCAGCATATTCCTCTTCCAATTTAACACGCTCAGCATCGCTATAGTTACCGAATGCTTTCTCATCAAGATCCCAGTCGAAGTCTCCTTGTGGAGTACTCCAAGTGTTCGATTTGATCTCATCGATCAAATTTGAATCTGCCTCAGACTCAATCTTTTCAGTGTCCTTCACAACTTTTGTGTCAGCACCTTGTAGCTCTGCGTTTTTCGCCGCTAACTCTTTTTCTGCTTCTTGTTTTTTTGCCATTAATTAATTTTCTCCTTTTCCCTACGTGGTAGGGACTGCAAAGATACGAAAAAAGTTTATTTACAAGAGTTTAGATGAAAAAAAGTTTAGCCCATCGGAAGTCCTTGGATTTTACTCCTGATCATCGAATATCGGATAGATGGTTTTCAGGATAATTTCCGTTAGTTTTTTCTCGTTGAACGGCTTGATCAATATACCGTCGAATCGAACGCCTCTTTCCTTTTCCAGTCGCTTAACTTGGTCATTATCAGAGGATGTGGCTATTATTTTCACGTGGTCAAAGGCCGGGTTGATGCGTAGTTTCAGGAGCAGTTCATCCCCCGTCATCACCGGCATATTGATGTCGGTAATGATCACATCTATCTTTTCGCGGTCCATGATCTCCACTGCTTCCTTACCGTTCGTTGCCGTAAATACTTGCTTATGTAACGAAAAGAACTGCCGTAAATAGAGCAGATTCAAAGCGTTATCATCAACAATCAGCCAGCTGATGTTTTTTGGTAGGTCGTTTACCCGATTGGCCTCGATATTGTTCTTCCGGCGGTACCTTGGTGCTGGAACAGGGATCTCCACAATAAATGTGGTACCCGCGCCAGAAGCAGTCTTGAACCCAATCTTGCCTTCCAGCATGTTCACGATATTTTTAGTGATGTAAAGGCCTAAGCCAACCCCACTATCCACCTTGGTGGATTTATTCACCGTATAGTATTTCTTGAAGATGTTCTTCTTCAGGTTATCGGGTATCCCTTGTCCCTGATCGGAAACTTTGATCAACAACATGCCATTATCATTAATGTAGATACTGGTCCGAACTACCCCTTTGGAAGAATATTTAATCGCATTGCTCACCAGGTTATGTAAGATCTGCCGAACCTTGACTTCATCGGTATAGATCACCGTAGGTGCTTCCGGCTGTACATGATAATCCAGGGTGATGTTCTTTAAAGCTGCCTGGTTCTGATGGCCTTCGATCACTTCCATAACCAATTCTTTGAAATCAAAGAAGCTCGGTTCTATCGCGTCATGCTGATCGATCTTGCTCAAGTTCAATATATCATTGATGGTTTTGGAAGTCATGGTGATATTGGAATAGGCCGATTCCAACAACAGGATATCCTTCGGCTGATAGAGGTCTTTTCTACTCTTCAACAGATCCACAATACCGATCAAGGAATTTAATGGAGTTCTGATCTCATGGGTGATCTCTGCGAGGATGTCTGTCTTCTGTTCTGCCAATTTGGAGGCGTACACTTTTTCTTCCATCAGCTTCCTTTCGTAGTAGGCTGAGAAAAATTGGTAGTAGATCAGAATACAGATAATGATGAATACAAAGGTTAGGGAGATGATGATCTGCCACCTGAACGTCTCTGTACTGGAAATCAAAGAGATCAGGTCACGATCGGTTTTTTCCTTTTGTATCTGAAAGCGTTCATTATGGATGATCCGAACCAATTGATTGGCACTTTGCAATAAGGTGAAATTATCCGCTAGCAAAGCCCTTTCATTCTTCCGCAACCGGTTCAGGGTTTCTTGCAGTTCATTTAATTTGGTTCGGGTAAAGGTATTGTTATCTTCCAGGATCTCGACCAAAGTCTCCTGCAGCTGCAAACGTTCTGTTTCGTAAGTTTCATAGGCCTCGACGTTGATAGTATCCTGTTTTTTCTGGAATATACGTTGCAATAGGGGTTTTCTATCCAAAAGGATCTGCCTATTGCTCAAGGTTTTCTCGCTACTGAAAATACTATCCTTCTCAATTTTCGGAAGCGGCAGATCAAACATGGAATCCTTGGATGTTTCCTGGTGGAAATTCCGTAGGGTCTCTGATGCCAGGATCATGGAGTCCAGTTTTGCGTTCAGGGATTTATATTTCGGAATGAGATCCAGCACCTCCCGATTGGATTTTGGTTGATCATCATACCATAGGTCGGTCAATTCCTTGATATTGATCAGGGAATCAACAGATTTCTTAAGGTGGACCAGCTTGTTCTTGTAGTTTTCATAATCCTCACTGCTATAGGTGATGGAGAACTCCCGGAAATCATGTTCCGCTTCGTTGAAAACATCCAATAAATCGGAGAAGTCATTTTTATCGCTATTGATGGAAACGTAAATGGATTTGATCCGGTTCTGAATGGATTTATATTGGATAAACGAAAATATAAATACGATAACGAAGGTGATGAAAAGGATGATGATGGAAAATAATAGGATATTACGGACATTTCTGTTCCGCTTAGAGCTCTTCAATAAAGTCTTATCTTCCATATTCGACACAAAGTTAATTAAAAAGCCAAATAAATTAACAAGATGGTATTTAAGTATTGTTTGGTTTAAAAGAGTTGTATACCCTTGGCTTTACAATTTTAATACTTTGTTTTGATAAAGCAATACTGGCATTCAATTCAAAGCCAATAATAAGTATTAATGCGTTAATATACATCCAGATCATCACTACGATCAATGTTCCGATTGATCCATACAGTTTGTTATAGGCCCCAAAGTTGTTGATGTAGAAGGTGAAAAGGGAGAAGGAAAGCATGGCCAAAAGGGTAGCTAAGGTAGCTCCCGGGGTGAAAAGTTTCCATTTTTTTGTAGAGGATGGTCCAAATTTATAGATTAAACTGACGGTAAAAAAGTAGATACTGAAGAGAATCAGCCACTGGGCGATCTTGATCAGGGTGGCCCAAAAATATTTCAGGTCGTAATCGATATGTGTTTTTAGGTAGTTGATGAAGTAGTTGGAACCCGCATATAGCGCTATGCCAACTACCAGGGCAAGGACGATAGCGAAAACCAAACCTAAAGCGATGACCCGTCGTTGTAGCCAGGTCCTCGATTCTTTGGAAAGCGCAGCTTTATTGAAGGTCATCATCAAGGTAGTCATCCCATTGGTGGAGAAGAAAGTGACCAATACAAATACCACCGACAATAACCCACTGTTCTGTCTTTTGATGATATCGATCAGTGTAGTCTGTAGGACCTCAAAGGCATTGTTCGGCAAAGCCAATTGGATCAGGTCCAACAATTGTTCCTGAAAATTATCAACCGGGATATAGGGAATCAAGGTGAACAGGAAGATAATCCCTGGAAATACCGCCAACATAAAGTTATAGGCGAGGGAAGAAGCTTTGTTCAGAATGGATTCCCGGGCTATTTCTTGGAAGAAAAATACAAGTACAGTGTAAAGTGGCAACTTCCCAAAACCAGGTAGGGTGGCCCCTTTAGACCATTCTATCAAACGGTCATACGGCCTTACACGAAGAAGTTGTTGGTGTACTTTTTTCATTATCCTCCAAAAAATGGAGCCATTTTATCAACGAAAACCTGTGGTGGTTTGCAGGGTCTACCTTTTTCCATATCAACAAATACCAATTGGGTGAATCCGGTGTTCAGCAATTCGCCCGCTTCGTTAAATAGCTCGTATTCAAATTTAATCCGAATACCTGGTTTTTCCCTAATATAAATATTTATTGTGATCAAATCATCATACTTGGCGGCCTTTAAGTATTTGCTGTTCAAGTCTGTAACAGGTAGCATGACGCCCATGTCCTCCAACTCCTTATAGGAAACACCGGTACTACGCAACATCTCCGTACGTGCCACTTCGTAATAGGAAGCATAGTTGCCATAATAAACATAACCCATTTGATCCGTTTCGGCATACCTGACCCGGATTTGATGTTGGTAAGAGAACATAACCTTATTTTTTGATATTTCTTTCGTCCAATGCTTTTTGGAATTTCCGTGCGTTCACCAAATGTTCTGCAACGGTTTCTGCAAATAAATGGTATCCGGAGAAATCATCTTTCGCACACATATAGATATAGTTATGATGGTCGTAGTTCAATACCCCATCAATAGAGGCGATACTTGGCATCATGATTGGCCCTGGAGGCAATCCCTTATACCGGTAAGTGTTGTATGGATTATCAATGGTTAAATGTCTGTTCAGCACCCTACGGATGGTAAAGTCGTTGTTTGCGAAGATTACCGTAGGATCGGCCTGCAATAACATTCCTTTCTTCAAACGATTAAGGTATAGCCCTGCAATCTTTGGCATTTCATCCACGTGAAGCGCTTCTCCTTTAACAATAGAAGCCAGCACACTAACTTCTTGCGTGGTCAGGTTCAATGCTGCTGCTTTGGCCTTACGGTCATCATTCCAGAATTTGGTGTACTCCTTTGCAAAACGATCGATGATCTCCTTAGGATCGGTGTTCCAGTAGATTTCATAGGTGTTCGGAATGAACATGCTGAAGAAGTTATCTTTCGTGAAACCGTATTTTGTTGCCAATTGCTCATCGTTCAATAGCTGAAGGAAGGCGGTGGAATCCGCTTCAAATTCTCTGCCCAATAAACCTGCGAAATTTTCTTTTAAACGGATGTTCTGAAACCTGAATTTAACGGCTTCCTGATATCCCCCACGAAGATTTCCAATGAATCTGCGGTTGGAAAGGTCTTTAGATAATTTGTATTTACCTGCTTTGATACCTGCGGATTTCAGGTCCATAAATTTTGCCGCATACTGAAACAATGCCGGATTACTGACTACCCCTTCACTTTCTATCCGCTTCATCACTTCCTCATAAGGCTCGTTGCTCTTTACATAAAAGTAAGGCTCATCGGTGGCGATGGATGGTGCCATGAAAGTGAAATAGGCAAAACCTGCAGCGGTTAATCCTATGATCAATACGATAATTCCAATAAATAAAGGAAGGCTCGATTTTTTTCTGTTCTCTGCCATGTTATGGGTTTAGCGGGGTTGGAGTTTCGGGTGCTACTTCTTTTGGTTTGGACATGATCACATGGATCGCTGAACCGATGGAAATAATTCTTGCGCTGGTGTCTGGACTTTGGCTTTCGATGATCGCATTCAGGGAGTCGTTGGATCCATCTGCGAATTTAACAGAACCCAGTACCAACCCTACGCCAGCCAAAGCAAATTTTGCTTCGATCAAAGGCAATCCGACCAGGTTAGGGATTTCTACCTCACTATCACCACGGCCATTTCCAAGAATCAAGGAGATCTTCGATCCCTTAGGAACCATTCTTCCAGCACGTAACGACTGTCCGGCAAATTTAACATCCAATACCAAATCTCTAGCAATATCATTGATATAGGTAGTGTCCGCAATTTTCAAGGAATGGTTTTTCAGGATAGCCGAAGCCTCGATATAGGTCTTGTCGATCACTTCTGGGAAAGCAATTTCCGGTGCAGATTGTGTAATGATCGTCAGATAGATGGTCCGACCGCCTTTAACATGCGATTTAGGATCAGGATCCTGATCGATGACCAAGCCTGGTTTTGCATCCATCTGATAGATGGAGTCTATTTCATATTCTAAGCCTGCCTTATCCAAGATACTTAAGGCTTCATTGATATGTAGGCCTTTCAGCACTGGAACCTCCTGGGAGTCCCCATGTTTGGTGTAAATTTTCAGTCCAAAATAAATAAGGATGAACAGGACAATCAAGAAGATTATAGACCCGATAAGGTTTTTCCTGAAAGTGGCTGTCCTCAGGTATAAAAAGAGTTTCGACATCGATCTGTTGCTTTTTTAGTGTTGCACTATCAATATTAATTCCATTTTTTAGAATTTTCGAATTATCGATAGAATATAAGGGCAAAAATATTCGTTTTTCCTCGTATCTCAAATTATATTTGTTTCTTCAATGAATAATATGAAAACTAAAGTAGCCTTAATTACGGGTGGGTATACCGGAGAAGCCGAAGTTTCCTTCAAAAGCTCCGCTTTTGTGTACTCCCAATTGGATAAAGAAAAATATGAAGTGTATCCTATTGCCATTAATTTGGATGGTTGGTATTATACCGATGATCAAGGAAACAGGCATGAGATAGATAGACAGGATTTTTCTTTGGACATTAACGGCAAGATCAATTTTGATGTGGCATTTATCATCTTGCACGGTACACCCGGAGAGGATGGAAGGATACAAGGTTATTTCGATATGATCGGATTACCTTATACCAGCTGCAGCGCATTGACCTCTGCTTTGACCATGAATAAAGGCTATACCAAAGCGATCATCCAGGATATCCCCCAATTATACGTAGCAAAATCGGTGTTGCTTTTTGAAGCGCATCGTTCAGATGCTTTTAATACCGTTAAGGAAAAATTAGTGCTGCCTTTATTTGTGAAGCCGAATGCTGGTGGTAGTAGTATCGGGATGAGCAAAGTGAAATCCTGGGATGCGCTCCAAGAAGCCTTGGATAATGCTTATGATGCGGAGAATACCGGAAAGCAGGTTCTTGTAGAAGAATTTGTGGTAGGGCGTGAGTTTTCCCAAGGCATTTACCGCAATGCACAAGGCGAACTGCAGGTGTTGCCGGCTACAGAAGTCCGAACCACCCGCGAGTTTTTTGATTTTGAGGCGAAATATACCCCAGGACTGACCGAGGAGATTACGCCAGCCGATCTGAATGCTGATCAGAAAAGCCGAGCTGATGAAATCATCAAGGAAATATATATCCGGTTGAACTGCAGTGGGATGGTAAGAGTGGATTTTTTCCTGGAGAATGAAACAGATAAATTCTTTTTTATTGAGATCAATACGGTTCCGGGTCAGACTCCGCAGAGCTTTATTCCGCAACAGGTAAGGGCATCTGGTAGAACGGAAACTGCTTTTTACGGCGAATTGATCGAAGCTGCGCTAAAATAGCGGAATTTAGCCGCCATATTTAAGAATTTTTAACCTTGCTTTAGGATTTATTTGGTTATTTTTGATGGTTAACCATTTAAAATGACTCGATTATTCTACCGGATAATTTACTTGTTTGTTATTTTCTGTTCCCAAGGATTTGTATTTGCCCAGGATAGTCTTATCCAACAGCCAATTCAAAGGGAGACCATTATGCAAGGGGGCTACAAAAACCTGATCAGTGTCGATTTTCGGGCGGCAAAAGTCATTCCTACCGCACCTTTTTACAAAGGGATGGACAACGATTACTCGCTCTCCGAAAAAGGGATTTCCGCTCACCTGCAATATGCATTTGGTCTGCCTGAAGGTTCCTTTGGGAATTGTATTTTCCCCCAGACCAGCCAGGGAATTGGCTTAGCTTATTTTAATTATGGAAATGGAAAGGAATTAGGGAATCCAATGGCGGGGTATATTTTCCAGAATGCGGAGATCCTACGGTTAAACCAATTACTGGGTCTGCATTATGAATGGAATTTTGGCCTATCCACGGGTTGGAAATATTTCGATACGCATGAAAACCCAAAAAACGTAATTATTGGTTCCAAGGAGAATGCCTATATCAATGCGGGTCTTTTTCTGCGCTGGTATTTGGGGAAACGCCTAGCTCTGAATACGGGCTTTGATTTCACCCATTTTTCCAATGGAAATACGGAATATCCCAATTCCGGATTTAATACCAGCAGCTTTCGGTTAGGCTTACAATATGATCTTTCGAAAAAACTTCCGAACGCGGAAAAATGGCGGATGAAGAAGCAAATCCCAGCCTTTGAAAGGCATTGGAGCTATGATGTGGTGGCTTTTGGATCTTGGCGTAGAAAAGGAGTTTATTTCATAGGTAATCAGATTGCTTCGCCACACCGTTACCCCGTTTTGGGGGCATATATTGCACCCATGTACAACTTTGGGTATCGCGTCCGAGCGGGAGCATCCCTGGACCTGATCCATGATGGTAGTGCTAATGTGTATACCAAAGACTATATTGTAGGAACGGAACAGCAATTCTTTAAGCCTTATTGGAAAGAACAGATTGCAGCGGGAGTGTCAGCAAGAGCAGATTATATCATGCCGATATTTACACTGAGTATAGGATTGGGAACACATTTCCTTAATCGTGAAGGGGATTTTAAGGGTACTTACCAAAGTTTTGCCCTGAAAACAGGCGTCAGCAAAAGTGCATTTCTGCATATTGGCTATTCCATCAAAGATTTTCATGAGCCTAATTACCTGATGTTAGGGCTGGGATACCGATTCAATAATAGAAGAAATTCCTTATTATCAATTGTCAAGTGATTAGGACCTGAGTCCCTTAAAATAGGATAAAATAGGTTTAAGTTCGTGGTTTAAGTAGGTTTAAACCAAGGTATAAGTAGGTGTTTAGGATGCTTGACATACATTTTACATACTTTCACATTGCTTTCACCTTGGTTTTAGGAAGAACCAAACCGGTCTTAATTCAGTTTCCATACTTTGTTTTGAATGTAAATTTAAAATTGAATTTCCCAATTTGGGAATTGATTTCTATCTTTTACTATGAATATGATAAAAATAGAAGGAAGCAAAATTTAGAAGGATGAAATTAAAACCAATTAAAACAGGAATTTTATTAGAAAAGTATGAAGATGAAAACTTCCCTATTGAACTTCTAAGCTCAATCAATAAAAAAGAAAATTATCTTTCATAAAAAGAGCTGCTAATTTTAAGATAGCAGCTCTTTTTATCATTAAAGGATTAAAAACCTATTGCAATTGGTTGAATAAGAATTTAAAAGTCCCGTGTGTTTGCGCCCTGAAGTTGATGTCATTACCAAAGGAAACCAATTTTCCTTTGCCAATATTCGTTTCAAAGGCCAGAACACCATCCTTCAGGTATTTTTCTCCCCAAGACCAACCTGATTTTAATACCTTTTCACTATCAAACCAGATCAACGGTGTAATATCCTTATTGGTGATCTTATACAGATTGTCATTGGAATAATAAAGATCGATCTGATCTCCATATCCCCAAGTGCTCGGCACACCCGAATTTACTTTGGCAGTCAATACAGAACCTGGAGTATAGAATTCCGTTCTTTTCAAAGGCACTTTGTTTTGATCGACCAATGCATCTTCCACGCCCAATTTAAGGTGTTCAGCAAGATCGGAACTGTTGCCTATCGTGATTACCTTGCCGCCTTTTTCCATAAATTCCTGCAAGACAGGGATGGATTTATCGGCGCTCAATCTGCCCCAACGATTCTTATACTCTGCCGGAATATGGTCAGGCATCGCCATTTCTCCTCTATTCCCAGGTCGAGTTGTTGTGGAAGTTCCAAATCTTGGGATCGCTCCGCCAGGGAAGATCAAGACATCAAACTTACTATTCAGATTGCCCTTGTCGATATCCGCAGGGAAGACCAGTTCGAAATTATAATGATGCTGTTCCAGATTGAACCTTAACCAGCCCGAAGCCATAGAA
This sequence comes from Sphingobacterium tenebrionis, assembly GCF_037126265.1. Classification (NCBI taxonomy): domain Bacteria; kingdom Pseudomonadati; phylum Bacteroidota; class Sphingobacteriia; order Sphingobacteriales; family Sphingobacteriaceae; genus Sphingobacterium; species Sphingobacterium tenebrionis. The sequence goes on along the minus strand of NZ_JAYLLN010000008.1, from coordinate 17,412 downwards.
CCTCCATAGGTATCCCATAAACCAATCCGAAGGGATTTTAATGGTTTTACACTTTTTGGAAGTGCATTGGCGCCTGCAGCATCAAAGGTAAGGGCCATATTTCCTTTGTTCTCGATATAGAAATCTCCTGAAACCTGATCACGCCAAACCTTACCTTTATTGTTCAGTTGTTGGTTGGCGATCTTATAGCTGTCATTGATCTCCGCTGGCAATTTAACGAATTTGCCAACCGGTTTTTTGCTGTTCAAAAGGGAGATCTGCTCACCGAGGATTAGGTCCTGGAATGGACCATTGAAATCTTCCAATATGCGATCGAACTTAATATCCATCAGGTAAGCCAAGGTCCATCCTGCTGCATCGTAAGGTGGGATCGGAGGGCCTCCTGGGTATTCGAAATCATCAGGGTGGTCCTGTGGTTCGAACATGTCCAGGATATGAGGACGGAAAGCCTGATTGGTTTTGATCACATAACTTCCGGCAGGGTAGGATGTGCCATTGACGGTAAAATCAGCCGTTGCCTGTTTAACTTCGATGCCGTTCTGGATTAAAGCATTCAGGAATTTTTTGGCCGTACTGAAGTCCTTTTGGTCGGACGGAAGAATATATCCCCTTGGATCCCGCAGGTTTTTATTTCCGAACAAGGTCTCCAAACTTCTTTTTTCGAAACCACGGGTCATTTCTCTGGTAGAGGAAATGTTGCTCCCTTTCATGGCCGAATCAATCAATGCTACTTTACTCGGTGATAATGGCCAGAAATCCTTGGATCCTCGTTCAATCGAGTTGCGACCCATCCGATAGATGTTATATAACACCTCATCCTTATAGCGAGCCGCATAGCCCATAACCGCATAGTTCAGCGAAACGGAGTAATCAATGGATTGTTGGAAATGCCATTTCTGTGGGATGACAGGGTTCTGGGTATCACTGGATGGAATTAACCTTTTGGACACCAATGGAATTTCATAAGGTGTGGGATTTCCGATGATTTCGGTCAATAAACCGATCATGTTGTGGAAATAGGTGGTTGTTCGCAGACCACCATTATACCAGGTGGAAAAGACGGAACCACCTTTTGCGGTATATCCCGGTTTATTTTCGGCGTTCAGCCTGGAGGACATGGCTGCCCCAAGGGCATCGATTCCCGACATCAGCAAAGGATCGAATACATAATTGAAAGGATCCCGATAGGGTGCTCCAGCCACCACTGCTCCAGCAGGCGCAGTTTGATGATGGTTGTACATGATCTGTGGGTTCCAATCGATGAACAATTGCCGTGCAATGTTCTGGCTTTCCTTAAGGTTGAGCATAAAGAAATCTCGATTGTTATCATGTCCAGCATATTTTTGATAGAGGACAGGAATCAGACTGGTGCTTCTTTTCTGCGGGTCAGTATGGCGCATATACCAATCGCCTACCAGTTCATGGCCATCGGGATTGGCATGTGTCATTAATATGATCGAATTATCCAAGATCCTTTTGGTCTCTTCATCGTTTGCAGATGCTAAGAGATAGGCCGTTTGGATCAACTGGTGGGTAGCCACCACTTCGGTGGAATGTAGTCCGCCATCAATCCACACCACGGATTTTCCCTCTTTCGCTAATTGCTTAGCGGCTTCTTCCGAGATCTTTGCCTTCGCTAAATCTGTAGCGATCTTCTGGTACTTCGCGAGTTCCTTCAGGTTCTCTGGGGAACTGATGATGAGCATGATCTGGTCTCTACCTTCTTCGGTTTTACCGATCACCTGGAGCTTTACCCGATTGGATTGCTGAGCCAGTTTTTTGAAATAGGCTTCTGTTTGGGTATAGTTCGTTAGTTGATAATCATCTCCGATATTAAATCCAAAATGCGATTTCGGATGGCTGACTTCCTGGGCCTGTACCGATTGGAATGCAAGTAAGGCTGCAGCGATCAACCAAAAAGGTTTTCGAAATTTTATCATAATTAGAAAGGGTTAAATAATCATCATAAAGATAGAAAAGGAATATGAAATGCCTCTTTTTTTATCCGTATAAAATGCACTTTCACGATAATATTACATTTCGTATATTTGGGTTTGATGAGAATTAAATAATATGATTTTAGTTGCAGATAGTGGTTCATCAAGATCCGATTGGATGCTCCATCTTCCAGATAGTAAACCCTTAAGTTTTAGTACCAAAGGCCTTAATCCATTTTTTGTGAGTGAAAAGGAAATCGCTAATACCCTTTCCGGTGTTCCCGAGATCATTCCCTATATCAATGAGATCAATGAAGTATATTTCTTTGGTGCGGGATGCTCTACTCCTGATCGTAGGGAGTTGGTATCCAATGCCTTGTCGGAGATTTTTCCCAGTTCCTATGTTGCAGTAGAAAGCGATCTGCTCGGCTCTGCCTATGCTACTTTTGGTTCGGGCAAAGGCCTGATCTCGAATTTAGGGACAGGGTCGGACATCAGCTATTTTGATGGTGAAGGTTTGTCCACAAGCATCCACGGGATCGGTTATGTGTTGGGGGATGAAGGTTCGGGTGCCTGGTTCGGTAAACAATTGATAACTGCTTACCTCTACGAATCCATGCCTAGGGATCTGATGCGTATTTTCCAGGAAGTGCATCCGATTACCAAGGATATCATTATCAAGAATGTCTACCAAAGGGATCGTCCGAATGCCTATTTGGCAAGTTTTGCGAAATTCATGGGGGATAACCGTTCGCATCCATTTATTGATAACCTGTTGAGGAATGGTTTTGATGAATTTGTGCGGACAAATATCATGACTTATCCTAATTTCTGGGAATATGAATGTCATTTTGTGGGTCAGATAGCCTATAATTTTGATATCCATTTGCGGGAGGTGTGTAATCTACATGGGGTTAAGATTGGCACGATTTTGAAGAATCCTATAGAGCAGCTTTTTCATTTTGTGGTGAATAGGGAGCTGAATGTTGAAATATAAAATTTAAAAAGATGATTTATTCGATATTAATGGTTTTTACCATGCTGTTCAATCAGCCGACGGTTTATGATTATAGCTTTAAGACCTTGGATGGGAAGAAAGTTTCCTTGTCTGAGTTCAAGGGCAAGCAGATTTTGATCGTTAATACGGCTTCAAAATGTGGTTTTACCAAGCAGTATAAGGAACTGCAGGAGTTATCTGATAAGTACGGAAAGGATTTGGTCGTAATTGGTTTTCCTTCGGATAATTTTAAAGGCCAGGAATTTGATAGTAATGAAGAAATTGCAGCCTTTTGTGAGGAGAATTATGGCGTGAAATTTTTGTTGTCGGAAAAGGTGGATGTGACGGGGGAGAAGATGATCCCGTTGTTCAAGTATCTGACGACTGCAAAGAACCCTGATTTTACCGGAGCAATCAATTGGAATTTTGAGAAGTTTTTGATTGGTAAGGATGGGAAATTAGCGCATAGATATAGATCGAAGGTAACGCCTTTGGATGAAAGTATTGTGAAGGAGTTGAAGTAACTCTACCGTCATTGCGAGGAAAGATACCGTCATTGCGAGGAACTCTACCGTCATTGCGAGGAACGAAGCAATCTTTCAACCCATGTCATCCTGAGCGAAGTCGAAGGATCTACATTTGGTACCCGTACAGATCCTTCGACGTTGCTCAGGATGACATGAATACAAAGATTGCTTCGTCGTACCTCCTCGCAATGACGTATAATACCTCGCAATGACGAATAATACCTCGCCTTGGCCTATCCAACCTAACAATCCTCATCTTCCAGTCCAAAATAACAGCCCCTGCACCTCGGCTCATATTTATCCTTCTCGCCAAGCAAAACCCTAGCATCATCCAATTGCGTCCGATAAGAATAATTCGCTGGCGCGCCACATTGCACACATACCGCATGCACCTTTGTCACATCCTCTGCTATCGCCATCAAATTTGGTATCGGGCCAAAGGGTTGTCCCAAATAATCCATATCCAAACCCGCTACAATAACCCTGATTCCACGATTCGCCAATTCCTCACAGACATTCGGTAATTCCTCATCAAAGAATTGAGCCTCATCAATCCCCACCACTTTCGTTTCATTACTCAACAACAATATCGCTGAAGAATGGGAAACCGGCGTAGAAGGAATCGCATTGCTATCGTGCGAAACCACTTCATTAGCGCCATATCTAATATCGATTTCCGGTTTGAAAATCTCCACCGGTAATTTGGCAAATTGAGCCCTTTTAAGCCTCCGAATCAACTCCTCCGTTTTTCCAGAAAACATCGATCCACAGATCACTTCGATACTGCCAATACAATCTCTTCTACGGTGGAAATTATGTTCAGAAAATAACATCATAGGACTTCGTTTTGCTTACGAATATCAGAATAAAATCCTATTTTTGATTGAGCATCATCGAATAAAAAATCAAACTTAGTCAAACTCAGTTGGTTTGTTTTTTGTTCATATAGAAGAACAAGATAGAATAATAAAGGATCAAAACAGCATTATGGCTTATAAAGAACAAGATATTTTAGGTAAAATCGGCGACTTATTGGTGGAGATCAATGAGCAGTACGCTTCATTGGATGGGAATCAGATTTCAGGACATCGGACAGAGATCCTTTTATTGGCCGCTCAGGCAAAATATTTGGCAGCACACCTAGATGTATTGGCCAACCTACAAGTAGAAAAGGAACCTCGATTATTGGCTGCTTCACCGGTTTCAAATGAACCTGTGCAAGGGGAGTCTACGAAAGACCAGTCTACAAAAGAGGATTCTTCGAATGTTGAATCTGCAAAAGAGGAAGATACTGTTTTTACACCGGCGGTTCAGGTGGATGAACATGAAGCGGATGATCAACCGGTCGTAAATGAGATTCAGGAAGTGGAGGCTGATGGAAATATTGAAGCAGAAACAGCAACAGAAAACCCAGATGCAGTAAAAACTGAAAAAGAAGAGGTATCGAATAATGATGCTCCTGTGATAGAGGAATACGACGAAGAGATTCCATTCTCCAGTACCTTTGGAGCGAAGAGCAACAAAGAAAATGATGCGGTAGTAGAGGAATATCAAGAGGAAGAAGAAAAAGAACAAACAACGGTGAAATCTGAGGAGGAGGCAAAGGATTCTGAGCAAGATTTAGAAAACCCTGAAGAAGATAATAAGCAGGAAGGGGAAACCGACGCTGATAAAGAAGAATTAGCGGAGGCAAGTACTTCCATAACGGATTCTCTACAATCTCCAGTACATACTTCAAGCTCCAATTACACTTCGGTAAGACCAGCTTATGAAGAAGAAGCTAAGGAAGACTCCAAAGTAGAAGCTAAGGAAGAATCCAAAGTAGAGCCAAAAGAAGAAACAACTCCTGAAAGATCTGCATCAATCTCCTCTGAACCGGTGGTAAACCAGGTTCGCATTGAGGAAAAAGAGGTAAGGATTGAGGAACCGGCGGAAAAAGAGGTGACGTTAAATGATCTTGCCAAACAAGCAGAGGCGAAACCAAGTAGGCCATTGACATTGAACGAACTCATCCAACAACAGAAACGTGCTGGATTGACAAATGTGCAGCAGTTCAATACGTCTGCTAGCCGAGGTTCAGAAACGGTAGTGGATCTTAAAACAGCGGTCAGCTTGAACGATAAGCTCATGTTCATCAAAGATCTTTTCAACGGTTATAGTTTAGCTTATTCCGAGGCGATCGAGCTACTGAACAGGTTTGATAATTTTGCGGAGGCAGATGCCTTTTTGCAGACCAATTATGCGCTTAAAAATAATTGGGCAACCAAACCGCAAACCGTAGAAAAATTATATTCCATCCTAAGAAAGAAGTTCGTTTAACAACGAAGGAAATAAGTTGATCCAATAAAAAGAGGTCGGTCGCCATCAAGCAACCGACCTCTTTTGGTTATTTAAGATGTTAAGTCCTTTGTTTATAGCCCGAATTTCATCCAGTGGTTACCTTCATGCCCATAGATGAAATATTTGGATTGCACGATCTCGGCAAGGATCTCTATATCCTGCAAATAATCTGATCGTTGGGAACCAAAAGCTGGCTTTTGGATAATGTATACCTGATTATTTTCAACAGCCTTGCTTCCTTGGTATTGGGCGCTCAACAAGGTAGGCAACTTACTCAAGAAATCAGGGCTTTCCTGAATGAAAATCAAAATATCAATTTCAGCAAGATCATTTTCCAAACCTGCTTTCCTTCCACCGGCAACAGCCAAGATCTCTTCCAGGTAATCCGGTTCGATCTGCGAAGTGGATAAGTTCTGAATAAGCACTACTGGTCTGCTTTCCATAGGGATGAATTTTAGCTTATGGATAAGGATATTGATCTCCTCTTCGAGGGTTTCGTGTGCTTGTGGGTTGGTAGATGCTAAGTTGTCCGCTAATGCGGTATAATGTTTTAAATGATCCATTCTTGGAAAAAATATTGTTGCTGCAAAGGTAAGCAAGCTCGGCAAAAGAACCTATAAAGATTGTCAAGAATCCTAAATTATTCGTATTTTGGATGTTTTAAAAGATAAAATCATATGTTCGATAAGTTATTTGAAGCGCAACAACGTGCAAAGGAGATTAAAGAGAGATTAGACCATATTTCCGTATCTGGAGATGCTGAGGGTGGTAAAATACGTGTCATTGCAACGGCAAATAAGGAGATCAAGGAAGTGAAGATCGATCCGGAGTTTTTGGCAGAGGCAGATCAGGAAGAATTGGAAGAATTGTTGATCGTAGCGATCAATAAGGCCTTAACCCAAGCTGAGAACATCAGTCAGTCGGAAATGCAGGCAGCTTCCCAAGATCTTTTAGGAGGATTGGGCGGATTAGGGAACTTGTTCGGAAATAAATAATTATTCAAAAGGATTTAAAATGAAATATACCTATTACGGACATGCCTGTTTTGAATTTGATTTCGATGGGACGAAAGTCCTTTTGGATCCTTTCATAACCTATAACCCCATTGCTAAAGAGGTGAAGGCAGAAGATTTGGCTCCAGATTATATTTTCCTAACGCATGGACATGAGGATCATGTGGCGGATATGGTGACCGTTCAGAAGAAGAAGAATGCGACCGTTGCGGCAATTGTGGAGACGGCTAATTGGGTAAAGAACCAAGGTGTGCATGCAGATAAAGTGATTGACTTTAATCTGGGCGGAACTCTTAATTTGCCATTTGGAAAGGTGAAGATGGTTTTTGCGGCGCATTCTAACAGTACGCCTGACGGAAGTTATGGTGGATTTCCTGTAGGATTTGTGTTTATTGTCAAAGGGAAGACTATATATGTATCTGGTGATACAGCTTTGACAATGGAGATGAAGTTATTGGAGAGGTATCAGGTGGATTATGCCTTTTTACCAATTGGCGGACATTATACCATGGATGCGGAAGATGCAGTGATCGCTGCACAGTTTATTAAGTGTAAACATGTGGTAGGAACGCATTTCAATTCTTTCCCACCAATAGAAATTGATGAAATTGCAGTTGAGAAGTTATTCAGTGAAGCTGATGTGGATTTGACTTTGCCAGAGATTGGCAAGAGTTATGAGTTGTAAATAAACGTCATTGCGTGGCACGAAGCAATCTAAAAACGTCATTGCGTGGCACGAAGCAATCTAAAAACGTCATTGCGAGGGACGAAGCAATCTTTCGATTAGTGTAAAGATTGCTTCGTCCCTCGCAATGACGTTTTCCTCGCAATGACGTTTTCCTCGCAATGACGTTTTCCTCGCAATGACGTTTTCCTCGCAATGACGTATATAAAGACTAAACTATGCTGCTTATTAAGCGATGCTTTTAGATCTATTGATATGGAATTGTACCAAATCATCAATAGGCGAGCGTAGGATCTTACCCACTTTCATCCCATATTGATCTGCTTTTTCTTCCAGAACATTTCTGAAATTATACCCAACCGAACCAATACAATTAAATGTATACGATTGGTAATCTGGATATTTACTCACCAAATTGTTAAAGAAAGCTTCAAACGCATCATCAACAATCTTACGTGTATATTGAATATTTACATTATTATCATAAACAAATTTACTGAAGCTTGCGCAGAAACGGTTTGCTAAAGGTTTCGTATAAACATTGTCCATAATCTCATCTGGAGTCAGTTTATAAGTTTCATAGAACACATCAGAAACATCCTTAGGCATAAGACCACGGATAAAATCTGTCAATAGTTTTTTTCCGATGTAGCTACCACTACCTTCATCTCCTAAAATATAAGCTGCAGAATCAATGTTATGGGTGATATCTTTACCGTCGTAAATACAAGTATTGGTACCGGTTCCTAAGATGGCCGCAAATCCGGCCTCTGTACCCAACAGCGCACGAGCAGCTGCCAATAAATCATGTCCTACTTCAACCTTTGCATTTGGAAACACCGCTTGAATGGCTTCTTCCACAATCTTCGCTTTCTCCTCGTTATGTACCCCCGCACCATAATAATTGACCTCGGTGATCTTATCGTATGGAATATCCTGTGGTAAACCTTTCTTTAGGGATGCAACAATGTAATCGCTATCTACAAAATATGGGTTGTAACCTTCGGTGTTGAAATAGATCTTTTTATTAGTATCATCTAACAAACACCAGTTTGTTTTTGTAGACCCTCCATCTGCAATTATTATCATTATTTAATAGTTTTAAAATTAAGTAACTTGTTTTTACGTTTTACAATGGTAATTTTTACTGTATTGTTCCCAAAATACGGGATTTATTACTAAAAATAAGAATTTTTATTGGATATAATCAAAAATTTTGAAGCCCTTTGACTGCTGATTTTAAGCAATAAGCTCATAATTTTTTGATTATGAGCTTATTAACAAAGTGTAAAATTAATATTTACTTAGTGTATATTTTACAATTAGATGGGCGATTAATGCCCAGCTTCTGCTTCAATCTCATCCATATTTATCCCTTGCTTGGTCAAGAAGTTTTTAACCAAGATCGCAAACAGGATAATATAGGCAAATCCAATAACCGGAATAATATAAGAGTTGTGGATACCAATGATATCGGAAAGTTTTCCTTGGATAGGAGGAATGATACCTCCACCTAAAATCATCATCACCAAGAATGCGGATCCCTGTTCGGTATATTTTCCCAATCCCTGAATGGACAGACTGAAAATCGATCCCCACATAATGGAACAAGCCAATCCACCTGCAAGGAATGAATAGATGGCAATCGTACCTGAAGTCATCAATCCAACCACCATCGCCACAAGACCGAATGTTCCAAAAATAATCAAGGTACGTACCGGTTTTTCCTTACTGATCAGGAAGGCAACGATCTGAATAGCGACACAAACGATATAATAATATAATACCGACATATCAAACCCTGCTAAGGCATTTACACCAATAATGACGCTAAATGCGATAAGAGGGACAATAATGGTCAGCATTTGTTTTTTGGATTTTGTCAGGTTGAATGCAGAAATCGCACCAGCCCAACGGCCGATCATCATTCCGCCCCAATACATCGATACATAAGGCGTGATCTGTGAAGATTGCAGACTTCCGAATTCTTCCAAAGTCAATAATTCCCCTAGATTACTTCCGATAGCCACTTCGATACCTACGTAGACAAACAATGCCAACATCCCCAATACCAATTGTGGGTATTTCATGGCACCCCATCCGGCCGGGTTTTTCTTAGCACTACCATAGGCGAACAATAAGCCCACAACCACGACCAATAGGGCTCCTAATAACCAGAACATGCGTTTCAGTTCCAAGGAATGTGATAGCATTTCCAATTCAAAAGCTGGGCCTGCATCCCGGCTGGTTTTCACCACTTCCTTTAGGTTCTCGATCTGCAGCGCTTCTGCTGAATTATAACTGGTGAATACAGGAATGAACGCACATAACAACAGAATGGTCATGATAACCAGCGTTGTTCTCGCCTTATTGGCGGCTTCCATCGGTTCCAGGTTATATCCTGCAGGTACTTTCTTGGAGAAATGGAATAGGCCAGCAGCTAATATGAACAATAGTCCTACTCCCACGTATAGATATACCACTTTATTCAAGGGTAAGCTGGCGATCTGGCTGTCTGAAACCGTCTCAAAGGTGCCAAATAATGCAAAACCTATGATCAAGGGACCGATTGTAGTACCGAGAGAATTGATACCACCACCAAGGTTCACCCGGGAAGCTCCCGTTTTAGGATCACCCAACAGAACGGCAAATGGGTTTGCAGCCGTTTGCTGAAGGGAAAAACCTAAGGCTACAATAAACAAACCGATCAACATTCCCACATATACATTGACCTCCACAGCCACGATCATGGCCGCTGCGCCCAAAGCCGAGAACAGCAACCCATAAACGATACTCCGTTTATAGCCCCATTTTCCGACAAGGTCCTTTCCGGAGATCGTACCGAAGATAAATAGGAGCAAGGCACCTATATAATAAGCCGTATAAAAGGCAAAGTCGATCAATTGGGATTGAAACTGATCGAGGTGGAAATAATTTTTACAAAAGGGGATGAAAACACTATTTCCGGCGGCTATAAAGCCCCAAAAAAAGAACACCACAATGAGGGTGTATAGTGCTGGGTAATTGGTGTTTGTTTGTTGGTTATTCATATCAAATAGCGTTGATTTATGATTATCTACCTACAAATAAAGAATTAATTTTTGATTTTTCTCAAAAATTTAACGGATGCTAAAACATTTTACTAAATGAATTTGTATTAGAAATTGGTAAAAGTGGGAAAAAAAACCTATTTTTCTTTTGAATTTACATTTTATCTTTTTTACTTTGTGGCGGTTCTAAAAATTGTCTTTCATCAGGGTAAAAGGAAAATCACTTAAAGGATCGTCAGTTACCTGACTTCAAGTCTTAGAATAGCGAAGTCCTGAAAGATAAATTTCAATAAAAATAAAAATCCTATAAATCATAGAATAAATTAATGGATATTAATGAATTGAATACGAAACTCGTGTCTGAATTGCGCGAGATCGCTAAAGTTCTTGGTATTGCCGATGCTGAAAAGCTTAGGAAGCAAGAATTGATTGATCGTATTAGTGTAATAGCCCAAGAGGCACAAAAAGGAACAGCTGAAGAAGCACCTGTTCATGAAGATGCGGATGTGGACGCAAGTGGTGAAAGACCTAGAAAGCGAATGCGCACGGTAAAGACGGCTGAACCAGTAGCCGTAGGTCGTAAGAAATCACCTGAAGAAGATCAACCGAAGATCGAATTCCCAACTACACCTTCCGAAAAAGAACCAGCTGAACCTCAGAAGCCATCAGTTCCGGAACAAACACAAAAACCAGCAGCAAACCCTACAGACTTCGACAATGTCATTGTTAATGAAGGTGTATTGGAAATCATGGCTGATGGATATGGTTTCCTAAGATCTTCTGATTATAACTACCTGACTTCACCAGACGATATCTATGTTTCCCAGTCGCAGATCAAATTATTCGGATTGAAAACTGGAGATAATGTACGTGGGTGTATCCGTCCGCCGAAAGAAGGCGAGAAATATTTCCCATTGGTACGTGTAGAAGCAATCAATGGTCAAGATCCGGCCGAAGTTCGCGATCGTGTACCGTTTGATTACTTAACACCACTTTTCCCGGATGAAAAATTGAATTTGGATTTAGGTCCAGGCAATTATTCTACCCGTATCATGGATCTTTTCACACCGATCGGTAAAGGTCAGCGTGGATTGATCGTAGCACAACCGAAAACAGGTAAAACCAACTTGTTGAAGGAAGTGGCAAATGCCATTGCTAAGAACCACCCAGAAGTTTATTTGATTATCCTTTTGATCGATGAGCGTCCGGAAGAGGTAACCGATATGGCGCGCAGCGTACGTGCGGAAGTGGTTTCATCAACTTTTGATGAACCGGCAGATCGCCATGTAAAGATTGCTAACATCGTATTGGAAAAAGCTAAACGTATGGTCGAGTGTGGACATGATGTGGTTATCCTATTGGATTCCATCACCCGCCTTGCCCGCGCATACAATACTGTGGCTCCTGCATCAGGAAAAATCCTATCAGGTGGTGTGGATGCTAACGCGCTCCACAAACCAAAACGTTTCTTCGGTGCTGCCCGTAACATTGAGAACGGTGGTTCATTGACGATCTTAGCTACCGCATTGACAGAAACTGGTTCTAAAATGGATGAGGTTATCTTTGAAGAATTTAAAGGTACAGGTAACATGGAACTTCAATTGGATCGTAAATTATCCAATAAACGTATCTTCCCAGCGATCGATCTTACAGCATCTAGTACAAGACGTGATGACTTATTGGTTGACCGTGAGGAACTACAACGTCTATGGGTATTGAGAAACCACTTAGCGGATATGAATTCTCAGGAAGCTATGGAGTTTTTATTGACCCAAATGCGTGGTACCAAATCGAATTCCGAATTTTTAATTAGTATGAATGGTTAAAAAACCATGAGAAATTGATATTTTTAAGCCATCTTTGTTACAAAGATGGCTTTTTTTATTTATGAAGAAATATATCCCCAATACCATAACGTCCCTCAATTTATTCTCCGGATGCATTGCTGTGCTGTTCGTTCTGAAAGGAGAATTTAATTATGCTTTTTATTGCGTATTGGCATCTGGGATATTTGATTTTTTCGATGGTATGGTGGCTCGCGCACTCCATGTAAAATCGCTGATAGGAAAGGAACTGGACTCTTTGGCAGATGTGATCAGTTTCGGGTTTGTACCGGGGGTGATTATGTATATGATGTTGAAAAACGCTACAGATCAAGAATACCTGCCCTATATTGGCTTTATTATTACAGTTTTCTCAGCTTTACGCCTGGCGAAATTTAATATTGATACCCGCCAAACGACCGATTTCATAGGCGTGAACACCCCAATGAACACCTTTGTGATCATCTCCCTTCCCTTTATTGCCCAACAATACCAAATACTGAACAACGCTTACCTATTGATAGGCATAGCGATCGTATCCAGCCTACTTTTGGTATCTGAAATTAAATTGTTCTCGATGAAACTGAATAGCTTGAAATGGTCTGTGAACAAATACAAATACCTATTTCTGATCGTTAGTGTGCTATTATTGGTTTGGTTAAGTTTTCTGGCCTTACCGTTAGTGTTGTTGATCTATATCCTCTTTTCCTTTATCCATTTTTCGTCGGAGAAAAATCAGGAAAGGGTAGAGGCATAATCTTCGAGCTCCTCCATGGCTTCCTTGAAGTCTCTTTCCATAATCGTGAAATGGCTTTTCAAGGCAGTGTAAGCCGCGCCTGATGTCACCAAGTTTTCCAATTCCTGGAACTGGTATCTTAGACTGCTTGCGCCAATGTATTCCATGGTCGGTTTGATATGATGGGCTTTGGATTTGATTCCCGCGAAATCCTTGTTTTCCACCAGCTTTTGAAGAGCCTTAAAATCCTCCTTACCCTGTCCCAAAAACATGGAAATCATTTGTTTTATCACTTCTGTATTATTCATCATATTGCTTTGAATAATATCAGCGTCGATAATATTATAGGTGTTCATGAATGTGTTTTTTAACTGTTAATGTGTCTTTAGACTCCAATAATAAGGTTTTGTTTATTTTCTTTAAAACCGGATGAAGATATTGTGGAGAAATTTCGACCAAAGGCACCAGGGTAAAATTGCGTTCTTGGATATAGGGATGTGGTAATTTCAGTCTTTCCGTATTAATTATTTCCTCGTTGAAATAGAGTAAATCGATGTCAATTACACGTGAGCCCCATTTTTTTAAGCGAACCCGACCTAGGTCACGCTCAATGTCCAAGGCGATGTCCAAACATTCCATGGCCGAATACGCAGTGGATACGGCTAATACCTGATTTAAAAATACAGGCTGATCAGTTACTCCCCAGGCCTCCGATTCATAAATGCTGGATTGAAGTTCAATGCTACCGATACGTTCCTCAATTTCCAGCCTTGCAGCAGCCAGTTGCTGCCAAGGATCACCTATGTTTGCACCCAACAAAATGTATACTCGATTCATGCGTTTAATATAGGAATAGTTATTAGGAAAGTTGGAATAATAACTTATTTTTACTGACGCTAAAGCATAACATGTATGAGATCATTTTTTAAGTATGTATTAGCCACGATCACCGGTATTATTATTAGTTCCATTATTTTATTTTTTATCGTTATTGGAATAATTGGCGCCATGGTGAGTTCTGTTGGCACAAAATCAGAAACTATTACCCCGAGCAATGCCGTGCTCATGATCAATCTGGATCATACCATAACCGAAAAAACGGAGCCCAATCCTTTCGAGGGGCTGGATGTTCCTGGTTATTCCGGTACGCGCAGCATTGGCTTGAATGATATCCTTTCCAGGATCAAAGCCGCTAAAGAAGATGCAAATATCAAAGGGATTTATTTGAATGTTGCAGGCGTTAATGCGGGGTTTCCTACTGCTAAAGCCATTCGAGAAGCCATTGTAGATTTTAAAGAATCAGGAAAATTTGTACTCGCGTTCAGTGATGTAATGAGCCAAAAAGGATATTACATGAACAGTGTAGCCGATGAAATCTACCTAAATCCGCAAGGAAGTTTGGATTTTCGCGGGCTAGCGACTTCGGTGATGTTCTTTAAGGAAGCCATGGAAAAGCTGGGTGTAGATATGCAGATCCTGAAGGTGGGAACTTATAAAAGTGCGGTGGAACCTTTTATGATGAACAGTATGAGCGAAGCGAATAAAGAACAGGTGAATTCCTACTTAGGAAGTATCTATAATACCTTTTTACAGGACATCTCCAACAGCAAAAAGATCACCGTGGATAGCTTGAAGCATATTGCTGACGGATATCTGATCCGTGAACCGGAGGATGCCAAGAAATATGGTTTTGTTAATGGTCTGTTATATAAAGATGAGGTCTTGGCAAAATTGCGTGGAAAATTAGGGATCGATGCGAAAAAGGATGTTCCTTATGTCTCGATCTTGGATTATAATAATAAAGCTGATGCAGGCGAAGCAGGTGCTAGCCGTGTGGCGGTATTGTATGCTTATGGCGAGATTGTAGATGGCGAAGGGATGGAAGGTCAGATTGGGGGAGATAAAATATCTCGAGAACTTCGGGATCTCCGCACGGATGATCGGGTTAAAGCGATCGTTTTGCGGGTAAATTCACCAGGTGGTTCGGCATTGGCATCAGAAAATATCTGGCGCGAAGTGGATCTGACCAAAAAGGTAAAACCTGTGATTGTTTCCATGGGTGATTATGCCGCATCGGGAGGGTATTATATTTCAGCAGCAGCAGATTCTATTTTTGCTGATCCGACGACTTTGACTGGCTCTATTGGGGTGTTCGGAATGATCCCGAATATGCAGAAGCTGTTCAATGATAAATTAGGGATCCATTTTGATGCGGTGAAGACAGCTAAATTCGCAGATATGGATGTCGATATGGATAGACCACTAACGGAAGAGGAAAAAAGTATCATTCAAGGTGGGGTGAACAAGATCTATCAGGTTTTTATGAAACGTGTGGCTGATGGTCGTAAAATAGATGTTGCCTATGTGGATAGTATCGGGCAGGGACGTGTATGGACTGGGGAACAGGCAGTTAAGTTAAAGCTGGTGGACCGCGTAGCTGGGTTGGATGAGGCTATTGAAGCCGCTGCAAAAAAGGCGAAACTGGATAATTACCGTGTTTCCGAATACCCTCGAGCGAAAGAACCATTTGCCAATCTATTATCCACCTCCAAAGAAAAAATCAAGATGTGGATGCTGGAGGATGAGATGGGTGATTATGTGAAATACCTCACGGAAATTAAAAAAATTACGAAGCGGTCTGGAATACAGGCACGAATACCTTATTTGGTAGAAATATATTAAACTAAAAAGGCGTTGACTATCGTTTTGGGTTCAACGCCTTTTTTATATCTTTAGACACGAAAATCAACCGGAAATAAAAAAATATCATGAAAACAGTAGACGATTTGAATTTTAAGGACAAGAAAGCATTGGTGAGAGTAGACTTCAATGTGCCTCTTGATGACGACTTTAATATTACAGATGATAACAGGATTCAAGGGGCATTGCCGACCATCAAGAAAATCTTAAAGGATGGTGGTTCTGTGATCTTGATGTCCCATTTAGGTAGACCAAAAGAAGGTCCTACCGATAAATATTCCTTGAAACATATTGTTAAGCACCTATCGGAAGTGTTGGGTGTAGAAGTTCAGTTTGCTGATGATTGCATTGGGGAGCAGGCAAAGGAAAAAGCTGCAGCATTAAAACCTGGAGAAGTGCTTTTGTTGGAAAACCTTCGTTTTCATAAGGAAGAGGAAAAAGGAGATAAGGATTTTGCTAAGAAATTAGCTGAACTTGGGGATGTGTATGTGAATGATGCTTTTGGAACTGCGCACCGTGCGCATGCTTCAACAGCTATTATTGCGGAGTATTTTCCAGGAAATAAATTTGTTGGATACCTGATGTCCAATGAAATCAATAATGCGGAGAAGGTAATGAACAAGCCTGAGCGTCCGTTTACAGCGATCATGGGTGGTGCGAAGGTTTCCGATAAATTGGAACTGATCGAAGCCTTGTTGGATAAAGTGGATAATTTGATCATTGGTGGTGGTATGGCTTATACCTTTATCAAGGCTCGTGGTGGTGAGATCGGTAAATCCATTGTAGAATTGGATAAGTTGGATCTGGCGAATGAATTGGTGAAGAAAGCGGATGAAAAAGGGGTGAATTTGGTGTTGCCAACAGATGCGCAGATTGCAGATCGTTTTGCGAATGATGCGAAGGTGTATGATGGTCCGATCGATGAGATTCCAGCTGATTTACAAGGATTGGATATTGGTAAGGAGTCTTCAGAACATTTCTTTGATGTGATTATGGCATCGAATACCTTGTTGTGGAATGGTCCAATGGGTGTTTTTGAGATGGAGACATTTGAGAAGGGAACACGTGCTGTGGCGAATGCGGTTGTAGCAGCTACAGAGCGTGGTGCTTTTTCTTTGATCGGTGGTGGTGATTCTGCTGCAGCGATATCGAAATTTGGGATGACGGAGCATGTGAGCTATGTAAGTACCGGTGGTGGTGCTTTATTGGAATATATGGAAGGGAAGACCTTGCCAGGTGTGAAGGCGATAATGGATTAGAAAGGTTTTTGGGAGGGGCTCTCTGGCATTGCGAGCTCCGCGTCATTGCGAGGAATTCCGGGTCATTGCGAGGAACTCCGCGTCATTGCGAGGAACTCCGCGTCATTGCGAGGAACGAAGCAATCTTCCCACATGCCATGCTGAGCGTAGTCGAAGCATCTGTTCGTATGTAACCGTACAGATCCTTCGACTGCGCTCAGGATGACAATAGTCCAAAGTCAAATTCCAAAGCAAAGTCCAAAGATTGCTTCGTCGTACCTCCTCGCAATGAACTGTGTATATATCCAAATAATAAATTAAATTTTCTCCAAATAATATTCTGATTAGGCCGCTTTTGCGATGTAG